>VBOF01000022.1 GCA_005877855.1 Nitrospirota bacterium
CCATCCGGTGCTGGCCACGCGGGTCGAACCGGCCGTGGCGCGCGCCCTGCTGCGGCTGGACCGCCGCGCCCGCTACGAGCCGCTCGGGCGGACGGTCGTGCTGTCGCCGCCGAAAGGCTGGGGCACTCGCGCGCTGCGCGGCGCGGGCCACGTCGTGATCATGACGGCCGGCACGGCGGACATGTCGGTAGCCGAGGAGGCGCGCGTGACGGCGCAGGTGCTGGGCGATCGCGTGGCGACGCTCTACGACGTGGGCGTGGCGGGGCTGCACCGGTTGCTGGATCGCTACGAGCTCTTGGAGACAGCGAAGGTGCTGGTCGTGGTCGCCGGCATGGACGGGGCCCTGCCGAGCGTCGTGGGCGGGATGTTCGGCCAGCCGGTGATCGCCGTGCCGACGAGCCGCGGCTACGGGGCCAGCTTCGGTGGCCTCTCGGCGCTGCTCGCCATGCTCAATTCCTGCGCCGCCGGCGTGGCGGTCGTGAACATCGATAATGGGTACGGAGCCGCCTGCCTCGCCCACCGCATCAATGCGCTCAGCGCGTCCTGACCTCGAATTTCCCCCGCTTCTTCAGCGAGGCCTCACGCATCAGCGGGCCGTTCTTCTTCCCCGGAACCATCAGCTTGGCCTGCACCTGGTAGTCGTACATTCCGTCGGCGACAACGTGCTTGGTGTGGTCGGTCCCGTCCCACGTCTGCATGACCTGGACCAGGCGCGGGATGCTCTTCGCGCCGTCGGTCCCGGCCGCGGCGTCGGTCGCGACCGCCTGGCGGTTCGTCAGCAGGCGGAACGAGGTCTTCGACGGCGAGGTGATCAACGTCGTCACGTCCAGCAGCGCGCCACCCGGTAGGCTCTTGGGCAGCGCGACCGTGATCGTCAGGGTCAGAGGATGCTCGTTGAGAAAGAAGGGCAACGGAGTCGCCTCGACCGAGACGATCTTGAGGTCCGGGAACTTCCCCCTGGGCTTGTCGGTGGCAGCGTGGCTTGGTGCATCAAGGGGCGTGGCGAGCAGCGCGACGCTGATGGAGAGCCCCACCGCGACGGTTCGGATCATCGGGGACGACGCGGGTCGGGCATACGAGTGAACCACATAACATAGCGAACCCCCCCTGGTCAACGCGTAGCAAAGACCGCAGCGCTTTGCTAAGATGGCCTTCTCTATGCGCATCGCCTATTTCGACTGCTTCTCCGGCGTCAGCGGCGACATGTGCCTGGGCGCGCTGGTGGACACCGGGCTGCCGCTCGCTGATCTCGCGAAGGGCCTCGAGGGCCTGCGGCTTCAGGGCTTCTCGCTGCGCAGCCGGCGGGTGGCCCGCGGTGCGCTCTCCGGCACCAAGGTGGACGTCCTCATCGGAAAAGGCCGGGACCGAATGGTGAGTTTGCAAGACGTCCGCCTGGTGCTCAAGGCGGCGCACCTTCCGGAGCCGGTGCGCGACCGGTCGCTGTCGGTCTTCGAGCGTCTGGCCAGGGCCGAGGGCCTCGCGCACCGCACGATGGCGGCCAAGGTCCACTTCCACGAACTGGGCGGTCTGGATGCGCTGGTGGACGTGGTGGGCACCGTGCTCGGCTGCCACCTCCTCGGCGTGGAGGCGCTCTACGTCTCGGCCATCAACGTCGGGTCCGGGACCGTCCGGTCCGAGCACGGCGTCAGCCCGGCGCCGGCCCCCGCGACGGCCGCGCTCCTCAAGGGCCTGCCAATCTACACGGCGGGGCCGCGCTTCGAGCTGACGACGCCCACCGGCGCGGCGCTGATGGTGACCCTGAGCGCCGGCGCCGGCTCGATGCCCGCGATGACGGTCACGTCGATCGGTCACGGCGCGGGCGAGGCCGATCCGTCCGGCTGGCCGAACGTGCTGCGGGTGTTCGTCGGCGATACGCTCGCGCCGGCGGAGTCCGATCGCGTCGCGGTGCTGGAGACCAACCTCGATGACATGAACCCGCAGGCGTACGACCTGTTGATCGACCGCCTGCTGGCGCGCGGCGCGCTGGACGTCACGCTGACGCCGGTGATCATGAAGCGCGGCCGGCCCGGCATCGTCCTGAGTGTGTTGACCGATCCGGCCAAGATGGAACCGGTGTTCAAGGTCCTCTTCGCCGAGACGACGACGCTGGGCGTCCGCGTGCAGGAGGTTGCGCGCCGCCTGCTCGTGCGGGAGCTGACCGAAGTGGCCACGCGCTTCGGACCGGTGCGCGTCAAGGTCGCGAAGGCGGCCGGCCGTCGCTTAAAGGCCCGCCCGGAGTACCAGGATTGCAAGCGGATCGCGGAGCAGACCGGCCTGCCGCTGCGCGACGTCGTGCGCGAGGTCGAGCGTGCCCTCCGCGGGCTCCGGAGCTGAGACCTGCCGTGCTCTTCGCGTCGCTGCTCTTCCTCGTCTCGATCGGGATCATCCTCGGCGGCGTCGCCGTGTTCACGAACGCCGTCGAGTGGCTGGGCCGGCGGCTCGGCATCTCCGACGGCGCCATCGGGAGCATCCTGGCCGGCATCGCGACCGCCCTGCCTGAGACGCTGATCCCCGTCATTGCCATCTTCGGGGGCCACACCCGGGCCGAAACCGACATCGGTATCGGCGCCATCCTCGGCGCGCCGTTGATGCTCGGCACCCTGGTCTTGCCCCTGCTGGCCGGCTTCCTCCTGTTCCTGGAGCGAATGGGAAAGCGGTCAGGCGACTTCGAATTGGACTACCACGCCGTTCGTCACGACTTGAGCTTCTTCCTGGTTGCCTACGGCTTGGCGCTGCTCGTGGCGGTTAATCCGCTCGCGCCCGTGCGCTACGTCGCCGCGGTCTGGCTCCTGGCCGCCTATGTGTGGTTCGTCAAGGTCCATCTCGCAAGCGGAGAGGTCAGCCAGGTGGAGCTCGATCCTCTCTATTTCTGGCGCCGCGCCGGCCGGCCGGCCACCGCGCTGATCGTGACGCAGGTCCTCGTCGGGTTGGGGCTGCTCATCGGAGGCGCGCACCTGTTCGTCCACGTCGTCAAGGATGCCGCGCTCGGCCTGGGCGTCTCGCCGCTCGTGCTGGCCCTGCTCGTCGCGCCCATCGCCACAGAGCTGCCGGAGACGATGAACAGCTTCTTCTGGATCCATCAGAAGAAGGACACGCTGGCGGTGGGGAACATCACGGGCGCGATGGTGTTCCAGGGAACGTTTCCGGTGTCGGTGGGCCTTGTCGGCACCGCCTGGAACTTGGACTCGGGCGCGATGCTCAGCTTGGCACTGCCGCTCGCCGGGACGGCGCTGTGCGTGGCCCAGATCCTGAAGACCGGCCGGTGGGACCCGCGCCTCGTGCTGGTGTGCGTCTTGTTGTACGCGGGGTATATCGGTTACCTGCTCTTGCGGTGAGGATGCCTTGGGTCGTCGCAGGACTACACCATCAGATCAATCCTTCACGGAAGACGCCGCCGCGTGCGAGACACGCCGCGTCCTCTGGATCGTCCTGTGGCTCAACCTGGGCGTCGCCGCGGCGAAGTTCGGCTACGGGCTGCTCACCGGCTCGGTGAGCATGCAGGCAGACGGCATCCATTCCTCCTTCGACGGCATGTCGAACGTGATCGGGTTGTTCGGCCTCTGGGCCGCGGCCCACCCGCCGAACGCCCAGTACCCGTACGGCCACAAGAAATACGAAACCTTCGCGGCGGCCGGGATCGGGCTCCTACTCTTCGGCACCTGCCTCTACATCCTCTGGAACAGCTACCTGCACTGGCGCGAGTCCGTCGTGCCGGAGGTGACCGGACTCAGTTTCGGCATCATGCTGGGGACGATTGCCGTCAACTGGGGGGTCATGACCTGGGAACACCGGCGGGGGAAAATCCTGCAGAGCGAGATACTCGTGGCTGACTCCCTCCACACGGCCAGCGACATCCTCTCGTCCCTGTCGGTCCTGATCGGCCTGGCGGCGGTGTCGGCGGGCTATCCGCTTCTGGATCCGATCGCCGGCGTGGCCATTGCGGGGTTCATCGGCCGTACTGGGCTCTTGGTACTCCGGGAGGCGACGCAGTCCCTCGCCGACCGGGCGCGCCTCGATGCCGACGCGATCCGCCTGGTCGCGCTCACCGTGGAGGGCGTGCGCTGCTGCGACGAGATCCGGACCAGGGGTCTCCCCCGGCATGTCTTCATGGACCTGTGCATCCATGTGGATTCGGCCATGACGATCGCCTGCGCGCACACCGTCGCGCACAACGTGGAGGACAGGCTGAAACAGGCGTTCCCCGGCGTCGCCGAGGTGGTCGTGCACGTCGAACCGGAAGACCATGGATGACGCACATCTGCGTGCGCTGATCGGCGAACGTCATCCGGTCACCTCCCCTGCTTCACTTCGTCGCGCCGAAGCCTACCTCACCGAACAGTTCACGGACTTGGGCCTGGAAGTCTCCACCCATTCGTTCAAGGCGCTGGGGGGCACATACCGCAATGTCATCGGCGCAATGCTACCGCAGAAAGGGGACAGTCCCCAGGCAGAAGGGGGACAGTCCCCATCACCACTGATCATCGCGGCGCACTATGACACAGTGGAAGGGTCGCCAGGCGCCGACGACAACGCCAGCGGGCTCGCGGTGATGCTGGAGGTCGCGCGGAACCTTCGCGCTGTCCCGATGAACAGAGGCGTCCGCTTCATCGCGTTCTGCCTGGAAGAGGAAAACTTGTTGGGCAGCCTGGCCTACGCCTCATCTCTCCAGGCAGCTCACGAGGAGATCTGCGGCGCCATCGTGCTGGAATGCGTGGGCTACGCGCGCACGGAGGAGGGCTCGCAGCAGAAACCGCCGACGGGAAGGGACGCGTCTTGGCGCGCCTGGGGTGGGCGGGTGCAAAAGATGCCGGTCGACGTGCCGACAGTGGGCGACTTCCTCGGACTCGTGGGGAACGTCGTCTCCGCGCCCTTGGTCAAAGCGGTGGAAGCCGCCGCCAACCTTGCCGTGCCGGAGCTCAAGACCGTCTCGCTCTTGGTGCCCGGCAACGGCGAGCTGCTGCCTGACGCGCGGCGCAGCGACCACGCGGCCTTCTGGCACCACGGCTATGCGGCGGTGATGCTGACCGACACCGCCAACTTCCGCAATCCTCACTACCACCAGCCCACCGACACTTTCGAAACGCTGAACCTGGCGTTCATGGAGCAGGTCGCCCGCGGCGTCACCGCCGCCGCGATTGCCCTGTGCTCCATCACGCAGTCCCCGGCACGAGATCGAAAAGGCATGTCCTTCTGGAAAGAAGCCGCGCTTGCGGTCCCACACCTGGCCACGCTGGTGGCCAGCCTCATGGCGGATCGGCGCGTACCGACGAAAGCGAAGGCCACGCTCGCCGGCGCCGCGGCCTATCTTGCGATGCCATTCGACCTGATTCCTGACTTCATCCCCGTCCTCGGCTATCTCGACGATCTGGTGCTCGTGATCCTGCTCTTCGACGGCGTGCTGAATCAGATTGACGAGGCGATCGTGGCGGAATACTGGAAGGGTGACCCGTCCACGCTGCAGCGGCTCCAGGCGGTGTCGCGGCGCGCGGCGCGCTTCATTCCCTGCTGGATCAAGCGCAAACTATTCGGCCCGAGCCTGTAAACGCGGGTCCTGTCGCCGATCGGCCGCTGCTGTGAGGTGCCCCGCCGCCCCGCATCTCGAGCTTCAAGTCATACATCGCACCATCTCAATTGGAGTCCGCTTCTTGTCCCTTTCAGGAAAAAAAGGGACAAGCCGGGAATCGATTGTCATCATCAGGACCACCTAACCCCTAATATCAGGAAACGCTACCCCGATAACGTCACACCTAGTAAACGATTTTCCGTCAGCAAGACTCCGACGCCTGAGTAAGGCACGTCAACGGTCCATCCTTGAACCTGACGGTCGTCCCAGCTCACCAGACAAGGGAGAGCGACCTTGCGTCTCGGGAACCACCGTTTTAATGGCTGCTGGTCAAGCATAAAAATCCTCTTCTGTAAGGCCGAACCTATGTCGAAAAATTTCAATTAGGGTAAATCAATGAATTGTCCAATCAGGTCAGACTGATACCAGAAAAAGCGTCGCATGCCTGCGACAGTAGAGGGAAGGAATCAATCCATACATGTTTTCAAAACTTCGCATGACCTGACAAAACCACCTAACTGATTTTCCTCACTTGATTTGCAGAAAATCCCTGATCGCCGTCAGGCTCGTTTCGTGACTAAATCGGCGGTGCCGTTTCTCTGAGTGCCCGTGGATGAGGGAGAAGGGCCCACTTCACATCGCGGGTTCAAAGGAGCGGACGGTGCGGGACCAACTCGTCACAGAGGAAGGAGGTGAGTCCGGATGGAGGAACTAGAACTTGAGAAGGAGGAACTGAGACTTGAGATCGAGGCTTTGGAGGAGCGGATCGCGCCCGGGATCTTGAACGGGGATCACATCAACGCGAACGTGCACCCAAAGGTTAATGCAGACGTGCTGTGAGCCTGGGCTGAGACGGCGCGTAGTCGGCATCCCGAGTGCGCGTGACGTCGTGCTTCCTGAGGGGAAAGGCCGCTGTCCAACCAGTGGCCTTTCCCCGTGTTCTTCGAGCCCGAGTGCTTTATGGGAAGGGACGGCAAACAACCCACGCTCCGGGACGATCTGATCGTCAGCCAGCAGGAACAGGCAGGCAAGACATGCTTTGTCCTGAAGGATCCTCTCACCGGTCGTTTCTTTCGGTTCCGGGAGCCTGAACGTTTCATCGCTCAGCAACTCGACGGGGCGACTCCGTTGGGCGTCGTTGGCCGAAAGGTTGAAGAGCGGTTCGGACAACCGGTCTCCACGGATGCGCTCCGGCTCTTTGTGGATCGGCTGCAACGGCTCGGCTTCCTGGAGTCGGAGACCGCTGCGGACCAGCAGTCCCGCGCCGAGCCCAGACGGATCCGCGGAGATGTGTTCTACCTGCGGTTCAAGGCCTTCGACCCCGATCGGCTCTTGAACCGGCTGTTACCCTACCTCCGTTTCTGCTTCACGCCCGCGTTTCTGATCTGCTCCGCCGCCCTCATCCTGTTCGCGTTCGGCCTCACCCTGGTCAACGGGGCTGAGATCGAGCGAGAAGCGGCCCACCTGTATCGGGTGGAAACCCTCATGCTGGTCTGGTTCACCATCTTGGCCGTCGACATTCTGCACGAGTTTGCCCACGGCCTTACCTGCAAGCACTTCGGCGGCGAGGTGCACGAAATGGGCTTCATGCTCATCTACATTCAGCCCGCGTTCTACTGTAACGTGAGCGATGCCTGGCTGTTTCCGGAAAAGTCCAAACGGCTCTGGGTGACCTTTGCCGGCGCCTGTTGCGAGCTGGTGATCTGGGCCCTGGCTGCGGTGATCTGGCGCGTGATGGAACCCGGGACCTGGCTCAATTCCGCAGCCTTGGTCGTGATGGGCACCTCGGGCGTCAGAAGCCTGTTCAATCTCAACCCTCTCATCAAGCTCGATGGCTATTACCTGCTGAGTGACTATGTGGAGATCCCAAATCTCCGCGGCCGAGCGTTTCGGTATCTCCGGTCCCTGCTCGCGCGGGCGATCTGGGAAGCGGAAGGCCGTACGGCCGAGGGAGAGCATGCGCCCTGTCCGCGCGAACGGCGGATCTGCCTCTGGTACAGTCTCCTGGCCGGAGCATTCACCGTGTGGCTGCTCGGCTCACTGGCCTGGTGGGTTGGAGGGTCCCTGGTCCAACGCTATCAAGGCACCGGGTTCCTCCTTTTCACCGGTCTCCTGCTCGTGGTCTTCCGCCATCCGCTCCGCAAGCTGCTCCCGAAGCCAGAAGCCTGGATCACCATCGAGTCTCTGAAGACTGCCTTCAAGAAGCGGCCGGTCAAGGGGCTCCTATTGGCGGCGGCCATGCTGGCCCTTCTCGTCTTCGGCCGGATGGAGCTCACGATCTCGGGTGAGTTCACCGTCCTGCCCGTACAGAATGCAGACGTCCGCGCTGAAGTCGCGGGCATCATCGGAGAGATTTACGTGGATGAAGGGAGCCTGGTTCACAAGGGCGACCCCATTGCCAGTCTCTCGGATCGGACCTCTCAGGCCGAGCTACGGAAAACCGAAGCTGAGATTGAGGAGAAGAAGGCAAATCTGAGGAAGCTGAAGCTGGGTCCGCGAACGGAGGAGATTACGCTGGCGCGGCAGGCGGTAGGCACGGCGAAGACCCGTCATGAGCAGGCCCGCAAGCGCTTCGACGAGGCCGCTCGCTTACGCGTTGAGCAGCTGGCGAAGTCGGAAGCCTCCCTGCAAAAGGCTCAGGAGCGACTGAAGTATGCTCAAACACGCGTGGACCGATACAAGACGTTGTTGACGCCCGGGTTCATCTCCTACAAGGAGTACGAGGAGGTTGAGGAGCAGCTCGCAATCCGTGAGAAGGAACTGGAAGAGACCCGGGCCACTCTCAATATGGTGCTGGCCGACGACCTTGGCGAGTTTCGCAGGGACGTGGCGGTCAGCGAGAAGGAGCTGGCTGAGGCCGAAAGCAAATTACGGCTCTTATTGGCTGGGAGCCGGCCGGAAGAGATCGAGGCGACCGAGGCGGAGATCGCGAGGCTGAAAGCGCAGCGGCGCTTTCTAGAAGACCAGTTGGGCCTGACGCGGGTGGTCAGTCCGCATGCGGGTATCATCACGACTCCCCACCTGAAGGAAAAGCTCGGCCAGAAGGTGGAGAAAGGCGACCTGCTTGCCGAGGTTCATGAGCTCAGCAACGCCATGGCGGAGATCGCCATCTCAGAGCAGGAGGTCGGCGATGTCCACGTGGGCCAGACAGTTGTGGTGAAGGCTCGCGCCTACCCCGAACAGAGCTTTATCGGCACCGTGGCGGCCATCGCCCCGGCTGCGGTCAAGTCAGAGGAAGGCCGCGCGGGGAAGGTCGTCAGGGTCACTACGGCAATCGACAATGCGTCTCTTCTGCTAAAATCGCAGATGACCGGAACCGCCAAGATCTACTGTGGCAAGCGGCGTATCGCTGACCTCATGACCCGACGTCTCGCCCGTTTCTTTAGGGTCGAATTCTGGTCGTGGTGGTAACGCGAAGGAGGTCCTGTCGCGGATCATTGTGAAACCCACCATGAAGTGCCGGATGTTCTGGCTCGCCGCCGTGCTCGGAGCCCTGCTGCTGGCACCGGGGTGCGGGGAAGGATTCGACGGCTCCGATGCCGGCCCGTCCGCAGCCGATCCCATGCGGCAGGCGGAGCGGGATCGGATGGTCGAGCGCCAGATCGAGGCGCGTGGCGTGAAGGATCCGGCGGTGCTCCGGGCAATGCGCCACGTGCCGAGGCACCAGTTCGTGCCGGGCTTGTATGCGAGTCAGGCCTACTGGGACGGCCCCGTGCCGAGCGGCCACGACCAGATGATCTCCCAGCCCTATGTCGTGGCTTTCATGACCGAGGCGCTCACACTGCACAGCGATGACAAGGTGCTCGAGATCGGCACGGGCTCGGGCTACCAGACGGCGATCCTGGCCGAGCTCGCGCGCGACGTGTTCTCCATCGAGATCGTGAAGCCGCTGGCAGACCAGGCCGCTGAGAAGCTGAAGGAGCTGGGCTACACGAACGTGCAGGTGCGGGCCGGCGACGGCTATCAGGGTTGGCCGCAACACGCCCCCTACGACGCGATCCTCGTCACCGCCGCACCTGACCACATCCCTCAACCGCTCTTGAACCAACTCGCCCGCGGCGGGCGGTTGATCCTGCCCCTGGGCAAGAAGCACTCCCAGAGTCTGGTGCTGATCCGGCGCACCCAGTCGGGTTTTGAGCAGACCACACTCCTCCCCGTCGCCTTCGTCCCCATGACCGGCGAGGCTGGAAAATAGACTTCTCGCGGATCCTGCCCGCATCCCCTCGCTGATCATCACATGCGCTTGCCCTTCCCGGGCAGGGCGATCTTCGCTTGCGCGGGGTAGGGGCAGAGGTGGTTGATGGGACAGGCCGGGCAGTCCGGCTTTCGCGCCGGGCAGATCGTTCGGCCGTGCGTCTGCAGGAGATGGCAGAATCGGATTTTGTGCTGGTCGGGCACGAGCGGATTCAAGTCAAACTCGATCTTGTCGGGGTTGGGATCATGGCAGGGATGCTAGGCGATCCATGGCGCCACCGCAAGAGCCCGAGTCACAGATGTGGTAGCATGCGTGGGCGGAAAGAAGAAGCCGGTCACCGTTTCCGCGACGCCGTCTTTTTCTCCGGCTCGGTTCCGAACTTGATGCCGAGCGTCTGGACTTCGCGGTACGGGAGGAGCCAGACCAGCGACTCGTCGGCCAGATCCCCCACCTGGATGCGGTTGCCCCACGGATCGCGAAAGTCGCAGCGGAAGTGCGGCTCCAGCTTCAGTCCGTACTTCTGGGTGAGCTTCTCCCGCACCTCGTTGATCTGCCCCTCGTCGCGCAACATGATGCCGAAGTGCTTCACGCGGTCTGGCCGGAGATCCTTCACCTCGAAGATGGCCAAGAACTGGTGCTCGCCCAGCTTGCACCAGGCCGCCCCCTCGCCGCCCCGGAGCATCTCCAGATTGAATACGTCGGAATAAAACGCCACGGCCTTCTCGGCATCATCCACCTCGATGGCCACGTGATTGCACCCATAGACCTGCACCGCCATACCGATCCCTCCTGAGTCGAGTCTGTCCCGTCTCCTCACGCCGGGCCTCCGGCGTCTTCCGTCATCATAGCAGACGATCTCGATCGAAAGTCGGGAAGAAAGATGTACAATGGCGTCACCCACCAAGAGAGGAAAAGCCATGTCCCTGCTGCGCCGCTTATGGGGCTTCCTTCGAGGCAGGCTCTTTCGGAAGGAGGGCCGGGAGCAGCGCGAGTCCAAACGGATCCTGGTGCGGTTTGCCATCGCGTTTGCGGGACCATACAAAAAAGGCAAGGGGATCGCGCGCGATCTCTCACTCGGGGGGTGCATGATTGAGACGGACACGCCCCTGCCCATGGACACGCTCCTTGAGCTAAAGCTTTTCGTGGCCGAGCATGAGATGCCCGTCGAGGTTGCTGCGTCAGTCCGGTGGTCGGACGGCCAGCGGATGGGGATCAAATTTCTCCGCATCCGCGACCCAGACCGCTTCCGGAAGTTTCTCGGTGTTGCCGTGCCTCAGGACGCCAGGGCGAATTCGTGAGGAAACCCGTTAAAACCATCAAGCCCCTGCTCGCCATCACGATGGGCGATCCGGCGGGGATCGGGCCGGAAGTGATCGTCAAGGCCCTGGCGCACCCGGGCGTACGGCGCCTGTGCCGGCCGCTGGTCATCGGCTCGCCCGAGGTGTTGGCCAAGGCGGCCAGCGCGCTGAAGGCGTCGCTGAAGGTCCGCAGCGTGGACCTGTCAGGCTTCGAGGCGCCGGACGGGGTCGTTCCGGTGCTGGATCCGCTCCCCCAGCCGCTCGGTCGGTTTCTGCCAGGGAAGGTGTCCCGGGAGACCGGCGCGGCCCAGGCCGTCTATGTGGAAGAGGCGGTCGAGCGGGCCCTGGACGGCAGCGTCGCCGCCATCGTGACGGCGCCGATCAACAAGGAAGCGATCAATCTTGCCGGCTACAGCTATCCCGGCCATACTGAGATGCTGGCCGACCTGACGGGCGCCACGGAGGTCGGCATGATGATCGTCGGCGGGCCGCTGCGCTTCTTCTTCGCCACCATCCATGCGGCGATCAAGGACGTGCCGGCGCTCCTCACGCCGGAGCGGATCGAGCGTGCGATCCGGCTGTGCCATCGCGGCCTGACGGAGCTCTTCGGCATCGCGCGCCCACGGATCGCGGTGGCGGCTCTGAACCCGCATGCCGGCGAAGGCGGGCTGTTCGGGACCGAAGAGCGCACGGCGATCGGGCCCGGCGTCGAGCGGGCGCTGGCGCGGGGGTTTCCAGCCGTCGGCCCGTTTCCGGCGGACACGCTCATCGGGCAGGCGGCGCAGGGCAAGTACGACGCGGTGGTGGCCATGTACCACGACCAGGGGTTGATCCCGCTGAAGCTCGCCGCCTTCGGGAAGTCGGTCAACATCACGGTGGGGCTGCCGATCATCCGGACGTCCGTGGATCACGGCACCGCCTACGACATTGTGGGCAAAGCCGTTGCCGACGACGGCAGCCTCATCGAGGCGATCAAGCTCGCCGTGCAGTTCGTGAAGAACCGGCTTCGGCCATGACGCGGCCCGGTCCTCGCGCCCGCGTCGCCTCCACGCAGATCGCCCGCAAGTCCCTCGGGCAGCACTTCCTCATCGACAAGAACATCGTCCACAAGATCGTCCGCCTGGCCGAGTTGCAGCCGGGTGAGACGGTGCTGGAGATCGGTCCGGGACGGGGGATCCTGACGGAGGCGCTGCTGGACAGCTCCGGACTCGTCGTCGCCGTGGAGCTGGACGCCGCGCTCTGCGCGCGCCTGCGCACGACGCTGGGGGGCCGGTCGAATTTCCGCCTGATCGAGGGCGACGCACTGGCGTTCGAGTATGCGCAGGTGCCGAGCCCGTTTCTGGTAGTGGCCAACCTGCCGTACTATGTCTCGACACCGCTGCTGTTTCGACTGCTAGAGGAGCGGCAGCGCATCGACCGTCTGGTGCTGATGCTCCAGGAGGAAGTAGTCGCGCGCCTGGCCGCGGCGCCCGGCGGCAAGGACTATGGGGCGCTCTCCATCGCGGCGCAGTTCTACTGCGAGGTGCGGCGGGCGTTCAGGGTGTCGCCCACGTGTTTTCGCCCGAAACCCCGGGTCGGGTCGGCGGTCGTCGTGCTCACGCCGCTGGCGAAGCCGCGCGTCTCGGTGACGGACGAGGCGTTCTTCTTCCGTGTCGTGCGCGCCGGGTTTGCACACCGGCGCAAGGCCCTGCTGAATTCGCTGCGTGATGAAGGTTTCGAGGGCGCGCCGACGGCTGCGGCGTTAGAGCGGGCCGGCATCGATCCCCGCCGCCGCGCCGAGACCCTGCGTCTTGAGGAGTTTGCCACGCTAGCGGATGGGCTTCTCAGTTTGAACCAGAAGAAAAGGTGACGGCCAGCGAGATCGGTTAGCGCCTTCCTTCGATCAGCGCGTTCTCTCCGTCTTTCCGTTTTCCCATCCCCGTCAACAGCCGCACATGTCGGTAGCCGGCCTTTCGCAGCCAGCGCATCACGTCCCGAGACGCATAGGTGTTGCCGGTGTCGGTGAAGAGCAGCATGGTCAGGGCGAACGCTGTCGTGTCGATAGGATAAAGCCCCTGCCGGTCGGTGAGGAACGCGTCGTGGATGAGCAGGCGCCCGCCCGGCGTGAGGGCCTTGTAGATTTTGCGGAAGAGGCCCACATTCTGCGCCGGTGCGTAGATGTGGATGATGTTCGAGAGCCAGACCACGTCGTAGTTGCCGGGCAGAGGATCACTCATGAAATCCAGCGGCGCGAAGCTCAGCCGGGCCTTGGCGGGATGCGTCGCAGCGATCTCGCGCGCGACCTTGAGGGCTGCGGGCCGATCCGCCACCGTGGTGCGCAGCGCGGGATTCGCCGAGAGGAAGGCCATGGCGTAGGTGCCGGGCCCGCCGCCCAGGTCCAGCAAGGTCCGTGCCCGGCGCAGGTCGAGGAATCGGGCGACTGTCTGCGCCTGCTCCCGGCTCCGGTGGTGCATGGCCCAGGTGAAGCTGCGGCGCCAGACAGGCGACTCGGGCTCGTCCGCGTCCAGCGGCTTGCCCGAGCGGACGCTGTCGGTGAGCTGCGTGAAGTCGTGCCAGTGGTTCGTGATGAGGTCGAGGTAGGCGCCGCGATAGGCGGGGCTCCGCCGGTTCAACTCCGTGCGCACGAGCGGTGTGTTCCCATACGACGAGCCGCGTTTGACCAGCAGACCCAGCGCGGCCAGATTCCGGCAAAGGATGTCGAGACCCCGCTGGTCGGCTCGGAGGCGTCGTGCCAGGGCTGCGATCGGCCTGGTGCGGGCTCCGATGGCGGTGAAGAGATCGAGTTCTAGCGCGGTCAGGATCGCGCGGGAATACTGATAGAGTTGGGCGACATTGCGGAAATCATCGAAGCTCTTGATCGGATAGGTGCCGAGAGACCGCGTCACCCCCGCAGTATAGCATCCCCGGAAAGACGCTCTAGGAGGTCGGCGGGTCCGTAATATCTCGTGAGGGAAAGGTCGAATTGACAGGACAGCGGGATTGGAATACGATGACCTCGCACTCACTTAGAGTGTCTGTCACAGAGAGAGGAGGTTCTCGTATGAACGAACTCACTCCTCCGGGCCATTCAGGCCCGCTGGCGACGGGTACTCTCTCGCCGCGGTGGGCCTTCCGCTCGGGGCCACATCTCTCCCCGTAAGCTTCGAGGCGGCGCCTCTTGGTGCGTGGTCGCTGCGTAGCGACCAACAGGCCCTCTGGGCTACGGAAAACAGCGGAAGTCCCTACCGACTGTCGTGGGCGGGTCTTACAACATAGGCGACCAACAAGAGACTGTTGAGGCGCCCCAAGCGCCGCGAAGGGCTACCCTCCCGGGAAGGTAGCCCTTTGTATTTCTCGCTTACTACTGACAGTGGAATCATTGATCTCGCCCCCTTGATATGGTAGCCTCCCCCACAATGGCCGCTGCTGGTACGAGGAAAAACGGAGCGGCAGGGACCCGCCATGAGGCGGTTGGGGTGGTACTCGTCGCCGTGGCCCTGCTCCTCGGCCTCTCGCTGCTGTCCTACTCTCCACGCGATCCGATCCTGCTCGAAGAATCCTTTCATCCGGAGTCCGTTCAAAACCTGATCGGCCAGGTCGGGATGACGCTGGCCACCGGCGTCTTTGCGGCGGTCGGGGGCGGGGGCTACCTTGCGCCGATCGCGCTGGGGATCCTGGGCAGCCGGTGCTTCCTCCGGGGCGGACTGGGCGTCACGCTCCGCAGCGCCGGCGGCTTCACGACGTTGCTCCTGTTTTTGTCCATGTTGGTGGCGTTACACCTGCCTGGCGTGCCGACGATCAGTAGCGGGTGGGTTCAGGAAGGACTGGCGGGCGGTCGTATCGGCGGCGCGCTCAGCGGGCTACTCGTGACGTACTTCGCGCCGGCGGGCGCCCACATCGTGCTCATTGCCGGCTTGCTCGTCTCCGTGCTTATCGCGATGCCGGTCTCGCTGGTCGCGTTCGGCCAGCGGTTGGCGGAGATGACGGCGACTCTGCGCGAGTGGGCCCAGGAACTGTGGAGCCACTTCCAGGCGCGTGCGAGCGAGAAGCCCAAGCGCGTCAAGGCCAAACCGGTCAAGATCATCAGGCTGGAGCCGGTCACGCCGGTTGAGGCGGAGATCGCCCCGCTTGCAGGTGGCTCCGAAACCGTGGAGCCGGTGCCGCTGAGCCAGCCGGCGTACCGTCGCCGCAAGAGGAAACTCGCCATCACGGATCATTGCTCGGCGCAGCTCGTCCTGCCGCAGGTCGTGGAGGGGGCCGGGTACGTGCTGCCGGACCCGGCAGTGTTGCTGCGCGATCCGGCGGCGCGGGTGGATCGGCTCACCGACGAGGAGATCCGTGCGCAGGCGCAGGTGCTCACCCAGGCCCTGGCGAATTTCGGGATCGACGGCCAGGTGATCCAGACGCACGTGGGCCCGGTCGTGACGATGTACGAATTCGAGCCGGCCCCCGGCGTCAAGGTGGCCCGCATCGTGAACCTCGCCGACGATCTCGCGCTGGCCATGCGAGCGACGGGCATCCGCATCGTCGCGCCCATCCCCGGGAAATCGGTGGTCGGAATCGAAGTGCCCAACCCGCGGCGCGAAGACGTGATGCTCAAGGAGCTCGTGCTGAGCGAGGCCTACGGCGGATCGCGCTCGCAATTGAAGCTGGCGCTGGGCAAGGACATCTTCGGCACGCCCGTCGTGGCGGACCTCCGGAGCATGCCACACCTGCTCGTCGCGGGCGCCACGGGATCGGGCAAGAGCGTCGGCCTCAACACGATGATCCTGAGCCTCCTCTTCGCGGCGCGGCCGGATGAGGTCAAGTTCCTGCTGATCGACCCCAAGATGCTCGAGCTGACGGTGTACGAGGGCATCCCGCATCTGTGGCGTCCGGTCATTACGCAGCCCAAGGCCGCCTCGCGCGGGCTCATGCTGGCCGTCAAGGAGATGGACCGCCGCTACAAGCTGATGGCCGAATACGGCGCCCGCAACATTGAGGCGTACAATCGGGCCGTCGCGGCTGCCCAGGGATTCCCTCCACCGCAACCTCTGGAGACGCCGGAAGGGGAGGTCGTGGCCGGCACGCAGCCGCAGGCGGCGTATCTCTCGGAAGAGGAGCGGCTGGCGGCGGGCGAGATGGCGGATCCCGGTGGCCCGTGGGCGCAGACGCCGCCGGCACCGCTCCCCTACCTGGTCATCGTCATTGACGAACTGGCCGACCTGATGACGGTCGCCTCGAAGGAAGTCGAGGACTCCATCGCCAAGCTTGCGCAGATGGCGCGGGCGGCCGGGATCCATCTGATCCTCGCCACGCAGCGGCCCTCCGTGGACGTGCTGACAGGCCTCATCAAAGCGAACTTCCCGGCGCGCATCGCGTTCCAAGTCGCCTCGAAGACCGACTCGCGCACGATCCTCGACCAGAACGGCGCCGATCAGTTGCTGGGCCGCGGTGACATGCTCTACCTCGCCACCGGCAGCGGCAAACTGATCCGAGTGCACGGCGCCTACGTGCCGGAGGGAGATCTGCGCAGGGTCGTGGAATTCGCCAAGTCCCAGGGCAGTCCGGCCTTCACCGAGGAGGCCGTGCCGGTGGAGGAGGAGGCGCCCGTGGATGAGGGTGGGCGGGACGAGATGTACGAGAAGGCCAAGGAGATCGTGATCGGCACCGGGCAAGCCTCGGCCTCGTTCCTGCAGCGACGGCTCCGCATCGGATATCCCCGCGCGGCCCGCATGATCGAGATGATGGAGCAGGACGGCGTCGTCGGCTCGATGTCGCGAGACGGCCGCCGGGAAGTACTCGTAAAGCGCGTCGGGGTGGATGAAGGGCTATGACCAGCCGCATGCTCGCGGGGAGCGTCGCCCTGGCCGCCCTCGCGCTGGGGACCGCCTGGCTGGCGGCGCCTGCCCTCGCCGGGGATCCCGTCAAGGATTTGGTGAAGAAGGTCGAGGCCCGCTACCAGAAGACGACCGACCTCACCGCTGAATTCTCCCAGACCACGGACATCAAGGGATTCGCCAAGCCGCTCCAGTCGTCCGGCCGGGTCTACATCAAGCGGCCGGGCAAGCTCCGGTGGGATTACCTGGCGCCCACGCTCGAGCAGATCTTCGTGGACAACGACAAGGTCCAGTTCTACATCCCCGAACACAAGCAGGTGATGCTTGGGCAGCTCTCCAAGTTGACCAACTCCCAGGCCCCGCTCCAACTGCTCCAAGGCATCGGGCGGCTGGACACGCTTTACCGGGTCTCGCAGACTTCAGACGGCGCCAAGGGTGAAGGCGGTCTCCCGCTGCTGAGCCTGACCCTCCGCGACGGAGGGCCAGACCACCCGCGCATGGTCGTCGAGGTGGACCCGGGCACCCACTTCCTGCGCCGGATCGAGTTGCACGACATGAACGGGAACGTGTCCACCTTCACGTTCAGCGCGATCCGGGCGAACACCGGCCTCCAGGACGCGCTGTTCGAGTTCACCGTGCCCCAGGACGTGGAAGTCGTCAACACCCCGACGCTGGCGGCCCCCTGACCGCTCTTCGATGCCCTGGACCGCCAAATGGATCGCCGCCATCGTGGGGACATTCGTCCTCCTGGTCATTGCCGACCGCATCTGGTACGTGCAGGAAATGAAGAGCCTGGCCGACAAGCTTGGTCTGGGATGGTCCAAGATCGAGCGGCGCGGGACCTTCCCCTACGAATACTACAAGAAGGTGGTCCACTACGGCATGACCAAGGACGAGGTACACAAGGTCATGGCCTACTACGCCAGCGTCGAGGAGAAGCAGTACGGCCGCTATCTCTACGAAACCTATTACTATCGCTTCGGCACCTTGAGCCGCCACGGTGTCCGGGTCGAATACGACCAGTTGGGGCGGGTTCTCAAGGTGGACGACGCGCCGCCCGTCCCGCCGCAGGACCTCTCGAAGTAACACCTAGTTCAAAATACTCGATTTCCATTTACGCTTCCCACGCCTAAGATAGACCCTGGACCGGTTTAAGGGGGAGCAGGTCAAAACGGAGAGTCCCCTTGACACTACCCGAAACTGGGCTATATTACAGAGATCATGTTACGGAATATGCCTCTCAGCCAAAGAGTGCGGATACTTCTCCTGGCCTTGATTATTTTGGGAGGGATGTCCTGGGCCGACACCCTGGATCTCAGCGATGACATGCCGCTATCTCAGCCTCTAACGGTTGTGCAGCAGGCCATCGCGCCTAATGAAGAGAGCCGAGAAGATCTCCTGGGTTTGGTGCATGGTCATCAGGCCGTTTGGTTGGCCGCTTCGTTTGTTCCACAACCACAGATGCTTCCTGTTTCCGGTGCTCTCTCCGTATCGCCACAGTCCGCCCCACCCCTCTATCAACGATTTTCGACGTATCGCATCTGATCTTCACGATGCGTGAGGGTCTGGTGTGAGCGGTCAGGCTCGGCCGCTTGTGACCAACGGTTCTGCTGTCGGCTATCGTTTTCCAGGAGTCCCAATGATCGGTTTCTCGAACACCCATGGCACGAGACTATGTGCCTGGCTCGGCTGCGCGGCGATTGTGACGGGGCTGCTGTGCAGCGCGTCGTTTGGCGCGGAGCCGGCGCCCCGGCCGCCGGCAAGCGCTGGCGCCGTCAGTCTGACCGTGGACGAGGCGATGGGGCTGTTTCTCAAGCAGAACCTGGACCTGCTCATCGCCCAGTACGGCATCGATTCCGCCAAGGGGCTGGAAGTCACGGCGAGGCTCTTTCCCAATCCCACCTTGAGTGCCGATGTCACCGGCTCGATGACGCAGTCGTTCGGCCAGGTCGGCGTCCTGGCCTTGCGGATCGACCAGCTCTTTGAGCTCGCCGGCAAACGCGGCCACCGGCAAGAGAGTGCGCGCTATGGCGTCCAGTCGGCGGAGGCGTCTTTTGCGGATGCCGTGCGGACCTTGGGCTTCGCCGTCAAGGACGCGTTCTACCATGTGGTCCAGGCCAAGCAGAAACTGGAACTGGCCAAGCAGAACAGCGCGAACTTCGCCGAGGTGGTCAAGATCAACGACATCCGCTTCAAGAAGGGGGCTATCCCCGAGGTCGATGTGATCAAGCTGCGGGTGCAACTGGTGGATTTCCAGAACCAGGTGATCACGGCCACCCAGGACTATCTCACCGAGCAGAACACCCTCAGAGGCTTGCTCGGCCTCAAACCCACGGTCGTGTTGAATGTGGCGGGCGATCTTGAGTACAAGTCCCGTACGCTGTCCGTGGAGACGTTGAAGGCGGACGCGTTATTGTCGCGTCCGGATGTCCTGGCCAAAAACCGGAACGTATCTCAGAAAGACGCCAACCTGAAACTGGCGCGGGCGTTCCGGGTGCCCGATGTGACGATCGGAGCGGATACGGCGATGCAGGGACCCCAGGGCCCAAACTCGCCACACCAGTACGGTTTGGGGCTCAGCGTACCCTTGCCCCTCTTCAACCGCAACCAGGGCGGCATCCTCCAGGCCGAGGCCGACCTCAAGGCCGCGCAGACCGATCTGGGCAAGACCCGGTTGCTGGTTGAAATCGACGTCGAGAATGCGTACCGTGACTTTACCCAGACCCAAATGCTGGTCCAGGCGTATCGCGGCGGCGCCGTGAACGACGCCACAGAGGTCAAGGACATTGCGACGAAGGCGTACCAGCGGGGGGGCACAACCATCCTCGATCTGCTCGACGCGTTTCGGACGTTCAACACCACCATGCAGGGCTACATCGACGCGCTGTATACCTATCAGCGAAGCCTGCTGGAGATCGACGCCGCGGTGGGGCGAGAGGTGACGCGGTGAACATGCGGCTCGTGAGCGGCTGCGTGCTGCTGGCGGTGTTGGTAGGCGGCTGCGGCGAAGGGGGAAAGACTGAGGCCGTTCAACCAGCCGACAAGAACAAGCCGGCCGGCGAGGCGAACCATGCTCCGGAGGTCCGGCCCCAGATCGTCGTCGAGGAGGTGCAGCTCAAGCCCCTCGCTGGGGACCTGTCGCTACCCGGCAAGGTCCAGTACAGCGAGGACCGGTATGCCAAGGTCTCGTCGCCGCTTGTCGGGCGCGTCGTCGAAGTGCGCGCGAAACTTGGAGACAAGGTGGCCGCCGGCCAGGTCCTCTTGAGCCTTGAGAGCGCGGACCTCGGCGCCGCCTATTCCGATTTCGTCAAGGCGGAGTCGGACTTCCAGCTCTCCAAGCGGAACTACGAACTCGCCAACGATCTGTATGAGACCAAGGCCATGTCCAAGAAAGATCTGGTCCAAGCTGAAAATGACTTTTTGAAAGCGCAGGCCGAGTTCAGACGCACACGAGAGCGCCTGCTCGCGCTGAGAGTGCCCGCGGAAGAGCTGGACAAGCCGCGGACGGAGCGGCTGATCACCTCGCGCTTTGATCTGAAGTCTCCGCTGGCCGGGACGGTGGTCGAGCGGAACGTGACGGTGGGCCAGATGGTGGGCGCCGATCCGACGCAGGTCCTGTACACCATCGCCGATCTGAATGAGCTGCAGGTCGTGGCCGAGGTGTACGAACGGGACCTGAGCCGTGTGTCCAAAGGCGTGGCTGTCACGGTCACGGTCGAAGCCTATCCGGACGAGACATTTTCGGGCACGATCGTCTACGTCGGCGATGTGGTGGACCCAACGACGCGGACCATCAAGGTCCGGTGCAACGTGACGAATCGCGACCTCAAGCTCAAGCCGGAGATGTTCGCGCGGGTGCGGCTCAGGGTGGGATCGAGTAGACCGGTGCTGGCTCTGCCCAAGGAAGCCGTGATTGAAGTAGGCGGGCAGGCCTACGTCTTTGTGCAAGCGGCGGACGGGCGGTACGTGCGGCGGCCGGTCGTGACCGGGACGATGTCGGGCGACACCATTCAGATCCGAGAAGGCCTCCAGTCCGGGGAGCGTGTGGTCGTCAAAGGGGCCCTACTCCTCAAGGGAGAGATGGAAAAAGGGTGATCGCCCGGATCGTCGAGTTTTCCATCAGCCAGCGGTTGTTCGTCCTGACGCTGGGGATGGTACTCCTCTTCGGCGGGCTGTACGCCTTTCACGTCCTCGACGTCGTCGCGTATCCGGACCCGTCTCCCCCGATGGTCGAGGTGATCACCCAGAATCCTGGGTGGTCTGCCGAAGAGATCGAGCGCCTGCTCACGATCCCGCTCGAGACAGCCCTGAACGGCATGCCGGGATTGACCGATCTCCGTTCGATTTCCATCTTCGGCCTGAGTGACATCAAAGCGTACTTCGACTTCAAGACGGACTACTACTTCGACCGACAGGAAGTCCTCAACCGCCTCCAATTGGTCAATCTGCCGGCCGGGGTCCAGCCGCAGCTCTCACCCTGGTCGGCCGTCGCCGAGATCTACCGCTACGAACTGACGGGTCCGCCGGAGCTCTCCTTGAGCGACCTGAAGGCGATCCAGGACTGGCAACTGCAGCGCCAGTTCAAGCAGGTCCGCGGAATCATCGACGTGACGGCGTTCGGGGGCACGACCAAGGAATACCATGTGGATGTGGACCCGCGAAGCCTCGCGCAATACAACATCATGCTGGGGCAGGTGCTGAACGCCCTGGCCAACAGTAACGCGAACGTCGGGGGGAACTATCTGACGATCGGCCCCCAGAGCTTCAACGTCCGAGGCGTCGGCTTGATCCGGGACCTGGGCGACATCGAAGACGTTGTCGTGGCGGAGAAGGGGGGCACGCCGATCTATGTCAAGAATATCGGGAAAGTCTCCATCGGCTATCGTGTGCGGTTGGGCAAGGTGGGGATCGACGAGCGCGATGACGTGCTGCAAGGCATCGTGCTGCTTCAGCGCCAGGCGAAGGCCATTCCGACCCTGGAGCTGGTGCGAAAGAAGGTCGAGCAGTTGAACCACGGACGCCTCCCGCCCGGCGTTCGAATCAAGACGTTCTATGACCGGACTGACCTGATTAACATCACGGTCAAGACCGTGCTCGAGATCCTGGCCGGCGGCATGATCCTGGTGTTCTTGCTCTTGTTTGTCTTTTTGGGCCACATGCGGGCCGCCCTGATCGTGGCGCTCACAGTGCCCCTCGCCCTCTTGTTCACCTTTTCGATGATGGTCATCGTGGGGGAGTCGGCCAATCTCATCTCGCTCGGTGCCATCGACTTCGGGATCATCGTGGACGCGGCACTGATCATGGTCGAGGCGATCTTTCTGCAGCTTAGCCACCACAGCGCGGTCCAGCGTCCGCCCCAGGTGACGATCGTGCGGGCGGCCCGGCACGTGGGCCGGCCGATTTTTTTCTCGACGCTCATCATCCTGGTCGCTTTCGTCCCGCTGTTTACCATGACCGGAGTGCCGGGTAAGATCTTCGCGCCGATGTCGGTGACATACGGCTTCGCGCTGTTCGGGGCGCTCCTGATCGCCGTGACGCTCTCGCCCGTCCTGTGCGCGCTCCTGCTCAAGCCGCCGCTGCGGGAAGGGGATACGCGGTTAAACGCGTGGCTGAAACGCCTCTACCTTTCCGCCCTCCGCTGGGCCCTCGTGAACCGCTGGCTTACGGTCGCGCTGGCGTCTGCACTGGTGCTTGTCGCGCTGGCCGCGCTGCCGTTTATGGGCGGCGAGTTCATGCCGGCCCTGGAAGAGGGCAACCTGTGGGTGCGCGCGACGATGCCGGTGGACATTTCGTTCGATGAGGCGGCCCGGATTTCCTCTGAGGTCCGCAGCGTATTCCGCGCGCACCCGGCCGTCAAATCCGTGGCCTCCCAATTGGGCCGCCCGGATGACGGGACCGACCCCACGAGCTTCTTCAACGCGGAATTTTTCGTGAACCTCAAGCCGCGCGAGGAGTGGCCCTCCGGTCTTGACAAACCTGGGATCGTCCGGCAGATCGAAGACAAGCTCAAGTCCTTTCCTGGAATCACATTCAATTTCTCGCAGGTCATCCAGGACAATGTGGAGGAGGCCATGTCCGGGGTAAAGGGTGAGAACTCCATCAAATTGTTCGGCCGGGACCTCGCGCAACTCGAGAGTACGGCGCTTCAGATTGAGCGGGAGGTAAAACCCATCGCCGGCGTCAAAGACCTGGGCGTGCTCAAACTGCTTGGTCAGCCCAATCTCCTGATCGAAGTGGACCGGAACGCCTGCGCTCGCTATGGTGTGCTGGTGTCGGATGTGAACGCGGTCGTGCAGGCGGCGATCGGAGGACAGGCGGTCACGCAGGTCTTGGAAGGCGAGCGGCGGTTCGACCTGGTCGTGCGCTTTCTGCCCCAGTACCGCCAGGATCTTGAGGCGATCAGCCAAATCCAAGTCAGCACGCCGGATGGGACGCGGATCCCCCTGAAGCAACTTGCGAAGATCTCGACCCAGACCGGAGCCTTCATCATATATCGCGAGAACAACGAACGGTACATTCCCGTCAAGTTCAGCGTCCGAGGACGCGACCTGGAAGGGACGGTCCGCGAAGCGCTGGCGCGCATCGAGGAGAAAGTTCCTATGCCGCCAGGCCTGCGGTACGAGATCGCAGGGCAGTATGATCAGCTTCAAGATGAAAAGCGGCGCCTGGCCGTCATCGTGCCGGTGAGTCTGCTCGTGATCCTGTTCTTGCTGTATATAACGTTCAACTCCTTCCGCGACGCTTTCTTGGTTCTGGCCACGGTCCCGTTTGCGCTGGTCGGAGGCGTGCTGTCGCTGGTTCTGACCGGGACGCACTTCAGTATCTCCGCGGCGGTGGGGATCATCTCCCTGCTGGGCGTGGCGATCCTTGGCGGCGTGCTGTTGATTTCCCGCGTTGATGAGTTGCTTCGGGAAGGGGTTGCGCGTGACGACGCGATCATGCGCGCGGCCGAATCGCAGATGCGGCCCATCCTCATGGCGACGCTCGGGGCTGCGATCGGGCTGTTGCCGGCGGCGGTTTCCACCGGCATCGGTGCGCAGGCCCAGCAGCCGCTCGCGCGCGTGGTCGTCGGGGGGATGATCACGGCTGCCGTGCTGATCCTGGTCGTGCTGCCGGTTCTGTACTCGCTGTTCGGCCCCGGGAGCCGGTCGGGGCCGGAACTACTTGTCCAACCCCAACCAGGCCAGCCGACGGACATCCGGACGGAGGACAGAGATGTGGCTTAAGCGCTGGTTGCTCGGCCATCCTCTCACGACCAAGCAGGCCGTCCACGAGCGGCTGTCGAATCCCGTCGCGCTTGCGATCTTCTCCTCGGACCCGCTGTCCTCAGTCGCGTACGCCACTGAGGAAATCCTCCTCGTCTTGGTCCTGGCCGGAACGGCCGCCCTGCACTACTCCATCGGGATCAGCATCGTCATCGTCGGGCTGGTGGCCATTCTCACAGCGTCGTACCGCCAGGTCATCTTCGCCTATCCATCCGGCGGCGGCGCGTACGTCGTGGCCAAGTGCACCCTGGGCGAACCCCCTGGGCTTGTCGCGGCCGCGGCCCTGCTGATCGACTATGTCCTCACCGTGGCCGTGAGCGTCGCGGCAGGGATCGCCGCGATCACCTCGGCGGTGCCGGAGTTGCATGAGCACCGGGTGGGCTTGGGTCTTCTGGCGATCGTCGTCCTGACCTTGGGCAACCTGCGGGGCGTACGGGAATCAGGCAAGATCTTCGCCCTGCCAACCTACCTGTTCGTCGGCAGCCTGGGGTTGGTGATCGTCGTCGGCCTGGGGCGGGCGCTCTTCGGCGCCACGGAACCACACCCGCTCCCGTCCGTTCCGGCCGTGGAAGGGCTTACCCTGTTTCTGCTTCTTCGGGCGTTCTCCTCAGGCTGTACCGCCTTGACCGGGATTGAGGCGATCTCGAACGGCGTGCCGGCCTTCCGGCCCCCGGCGTCCCAAAATGCTGCGACCACCATGTTCTGGATGGCCACGATCTTGGGTGGCCTGTTCCTTGGGATCACCATCCTCGCCTATGTCTACAGGCTCGAGCCGCGCGAAGAAGAGACTCTGATCTCCCAAATCGCACGCATCTCGCTAGGCGAGGGCGCCCTGTACTACTTCATGCAGGTCTCGACCATGCTGATCTTGATCCTGGCGGCCAACACGAGCTACAACGGCTTTCCGCGCCTGGCCTCCCTGCTGGCGCAGGACAGCTTTCTGCCGCACCAGATGCGCAATGTCGGCGACCGGCTGGCGTTCTCGAACGGGATTTTCATCCTGGGGCTGAGCGCGGCGCTCCTGCTGATCCTCTTTCACGGCGAAACGCACGCTCTGATCCCACTGTATGCCATCGGGGTTTTCCTGTCCTTCACCCTTTCCCAGGCAGGCATGGTCCGGCATTGGCAGGACCGCAAAGGCCGCGGCTGGCGGAAGAAGTTCGCGATCAATCTGAGCGGCGCAGTCGCAACAGGCGTGGCCACCGTGGTCCTGGCCATCACGAAGTTCACGCATGGCGCCTGGATGGTGATCTTTCTGATCCCGCTCCTCATTGGCATGTTCAAGAAGATCCAGTGGCACTACAAGATGGCCGACTGGCAGCTCTCGCTGACCATGTACGACCGGCCCAAGAGCCCGCCGCGGAACATCGTGGTGATGCCGGTCGGGAGTGTGAACCGGGCGGTCGTCATCGCCTTGGACTATGTCCGCCAGCGGGCGCAGGACATCCGCGCGGTTCATGTGGACGTGGACCCCGAGGAGACGGCAAAGATCAAGGCGGACTGGGAGAAGTGGGGCACGGGCATTCCACTGGTGATCCTGCCCTCACCGTATCGGTCGTTTCTCCAGCCATTGCTCGACTATATCGAGAAGGTCCGGGAGGAGAATCCAGGTGCGTGGGTCACAGTTGTGCTGGGGGAGGTCGTGCCCGCGCGCTGGTGGGAGAACCTGTTGCACAATCAACGCGCCTTGCTGATCAAGGCCGCGCTGCTCTTCAAATTCCGCGTGATCGTCACCGATGTCCCCTACCACCTGGGACCATACTAGTCGCTCCCTGTCGGGAGCAGTCCTCTCCCTCGGGGGCTCTTTCGGTCCCTCTTCAGACCATGCTAGAGTACGGCTCATGCGCGTGTCTGCCATGCGAATCATCCTGACGGCACTGGTTCTCCTTGTGCTCGACCTGTGGTGCGTTCCGCCACTCGGTCAGGTCGCGGGGATGGCCCACGCTGCTGCGCCTTCCCAGAAGCACACGCCGGCTGCGGCCAAGACCTCCCCGGTGATCGCGGCCGCCCAGCAGTACGCAGAAGCCATCGCCTCGGGCGATCGCGTGGCGTTCGGGCGGCTCGACTTCGGTTGCCAGTTCGCGCTGGTCTCGACCGCTCCCGCGCCGCGCAAAGCCTTTCCCCCTGAGTCCGATCCGATCTACGGGCAGTGCTGGACGCTACTGGTCCAGGCCCACGACACCGCCGTTGAGCAACGGGACGAGGGGGTGAACGCGATCTGGCCGGGCAACGGATTTCTGGTGATCTACAAGAACGGGCTCACCAGTTACCCGCCGTCGTTCTACGTGATGGATCGGCTGGGCCTGTCGCCGCCGGGCGCGGGCCTGCGCGTCGAGCCGGTGGACGGCGTGCCCATTGCGGCCGCCTCGTTCCGGATGCGTCCGGGCGCGCCCCTGGTGTCCGTGCCGGCCGCGGTGGTCCG
>VBOF01000143.1 GCA_005877855.1 Nitrospirota bacterium
GAAGATCGGCGGGCGGTACCGGTTCAAGAAGTCGCTCCTCGACAGATGGCTCGGCAAGAAGGCCGAAGGCGAGGACGTCAGCGGACGGAACAAGTTCGTGGGCAAAGTCTCAGCCATCAAGCGGGATGCCATCCTGGCGCAGGTCAATCTGGACGTGGGCGAGCACAAGATCACGGCTGTGATCACTCGTGACGCCTTGGACGACCTTGGAATCAAAGTCGGCGATACGGCGGTGGCGCTGATGAAGGCCACCGAGGTGATGATCATCAAGGAGCGCTGATTTATGAACTGGTTACCGATCGTTCTCACGTTGAAACTTGCCGGCCTGACCGCTCTGATCCTTGTGGCCGTCGGGATGCCGATCGCCTACTGGCTGGCCTATTCGCGCTGGCGGTGGAAGTTTCTGGCGGAATCGGTCGTGGCGCTGCCGCTGGTGCTGCCCCCGACGGTCCTCGGCTTCTACGTCCTCGTGGCGGTCGGGCCGAAGAGCCCCTTAGGCCAATGGTATCAGGCGCTTGTCGGCCATCCCCTGGCCTTTACCTTCGAGGGGCTCCTCTTCGCGTCAGTCCTCTACAGCCTGCCGTTTGCCGTCCAGCCCTTCGCGTCTGCCTTCGGCTCTGTGGATCCGAAGCTGGTTGAGGCCTCGTGGACGCTCGGGAAATCCCGATTGGCCACGTTCCTTCGGGTGACCTTGCCCTTATCAGCCGCCGGCGTCGTGACGGGCGTGGTCCTCAGCTTCGCCCATACCATGGGCGAGTTCGGGGTGGTGCTCATGGTAGGAGGCAACATTCCCGGCGTGACCCGGACGGTCTCGATCGACATCTATGATGAGGTCCAGGCCCTCAACTACACCGGCGCGGCTGAGACCGCGCTGGTGCTCCTGATCTTTTCCTTTGTGATCCTGTCGATCGTCTATGCCCTCAACCGGAACATGTGGGTGGTATGGCCGATGAGATGACCGCCGACTTCGAGAAACGGTACAACGGAGGGCCGACGATCCGTGCGGCGCTCGGGCTTCCGGTCGGCCGTTCTCACGTGACCGTCCTGTTCGGACCGTCAGGAGCAGGCAAGACGACCGTCTTGCGCTGCCTCGCCGGACTGGAGCGGCCCGAGCGCGGGCGCATCCGCTTTGCGAGCGAGACGTGGGTGGACACGGATGCGGGCGTCATGGCGCCGCCGCAAGCGCGCGGGGTCGGCTACCTGTTCCAGGACTATGCCCTCTTTCCCCATTTGACGGTCGCCGGGAACATCACGTATGCGATCCACGACCTCGACAGCAGGGAACGACGCGCGCGGCTTGATGAAATGATTCGCCTTCTTCGGCTCGAGGGGTTGGAAGACCGGCGTCCGGCCCAGCTCTCCGGTGGGCAACAGCAGCGGGTGGCGCTCGCGCGCGTGCTCGCGCGCCGTCCCAGGCTTTTGCTGCTCGATGAGCCCCTCTCCGCGCTGGATGCGCCGACCAGGGAGCAGCTTCGCGGAGAACTGCGGGCTCTGCTGCGCGGCCAGCGCATGCCAACTCTGTGCGTGACCCATGATTGGGTGGAAGCCTTAACGTTGGCGGATCAGGTAGCAGTGATGGCCGGTGGACGAATCCTCCAGACCGGCTCGCCGGACTCTGTGTTCAGCAGACCCGCGAATGCTGAAGTGGCCGCCATCGTCGGCGTCGAAACGGTGATTGCGGGGAAAGTCGTGGGCCGTCAGGATGGCCTGGCCGCATTCGATGTGGCGGGCAAGCAGCTCTGGGCCGTCGAAGCGAGCGGCAAAGGCGAGGAGTTCTATCTCTGCATTCGGGCCGAGGATGTGATCCTCGAAATCGGCGCGCAACCGAGCAGCAGCGCCCGCAATCACCTCGCCGGCCGGGTGACGGACGTACGCCCGGCCGGCCCGGTCTCACGCGTCGCTGTGGATTGTGGCTTTGCGCTCACAGCCCTCGTCACGCGGCAGGCGGCGCAGGACCTGGACCTGAAACCTGGCACGCCAGTGACGGCAACTGTCAAGGCTTCGGCGATCCACCTGATTCCGCGCTGAGCGACGCGTCGATTATTCCAAACCCTGGTCCAGATCATCCGTAACAAATTCAAAGAGGCGTATTCCGGAAAGCTTCTCGGACACGATCACATGCTTGGCACCTTCTTTTAGAAGAATAGCTGCTTCCCGGTTATCTTCAGCGGTCATAATAAGGTGGGCTTGAGGAGCCATTTGTTTAAGATGCGCTAACAGCCGACGGTTCGTGATCCCTTTGAGAAAGGTGTCCGAAAGGGAACAGATCACAAACGACGCATCTCCGATCCCCCAATGGTCAAGGGTCTCTGGGTGAGCTAAGTCGCCGTACACCCAATGAAATCCTCGTGATTTCAGGTGATCTTTCAGTGCCGCATTATAGTCCACCACCAAGACACGCTTCTTAAGATGTGAAGCGCGAGCCTCTACCGCTTCCAGAAACGCCATACCAGCCTGGTAACAACCCAATAGCACAATATCCCGCTTCGGGCCTTCATGGTGCCTGGTCTTCTCCTCCTGAACCTCCTTCTCTTGGATATTCAGGAAGGGAACGGCGCGCAGCAAGGCCCGGGTCAACGTGTCATTGAAGTTGATGATGTAGGTCGCCAAAATGGAGGTGACCAGCATGGAGGCTAAAACGGTGGAGGAGAGCCCTTCCGATACGTGGCCGTAGTTTGCTCCCAGAGCCGTGATCACGAGGGAAAACTCGCTCATTTGGGCCAAGTTCAGAGCGGTAAGCAACCCATTCCGAAGTCCCATCTTCAGAAAATGCACGGTGGGCGCCACAGAAAGTAACCGACTACCGAGCACAAACGCCGCAACAGCCAAAGAAATTTTCAATATCTGCCACGTGGGCACCGGCACCTTGAGTCCCAGCGAGACAAAGAAGAGCGTGACAAAAAAATCCCGAACTCCGGACAGCGTGCCGATCACGGCTGTGCCGTAGGGGAAGGCTGCGATGCTCATCCCAGCGATCAAGGCGCCCATCTCCTTCGAGAGTCCTGCGATTTCCGCCAGACCGGCGATGAAGAAGCACCACGCGATGGAGGTCAACAGCACCAGCTCCGGACTCTTGCTGGCTGCAAGGAAGAGTCGGCTTAAAAGATGACGGCTGGCGAGGAAGGTGGTCACCACGAGGACCACACCGAGGCCCAGGGACTGGGCAATGTTCACCAACTGGGGGTTCAACAGGTTGGGCTGGCAGGCCATGAAAATGATGGCCCCGACATCCTGCAGGACCAGGACTCCTACGGTCAGGCGGCCGGCAACGGTGTGTATCTCGAACTTATCGTGCAGAAGCTTCACGACGATGAGGGTGGAGCTTAAGGCTGCCGCCACCGCTATATAGAGAAGATCGAAGTTCCCATTACCTATCCTATAACCGACGAAGCGGAATGCTAGCAGGCCCAGTACCACGCAGGCGGAAAGCTGCACGATCCCCAGAGTAAACATCGATTTGCCCATCTTCACGAGTTCCCGAAGGTTGATCTCCATGCCGATGATAAAGAGGAGCAAGAAGAGCCCTATCTCGGAGATCAGCTCAATATTGGCTTCGTTCGTCACAAGTCCAAACCCGAGGTGGGTTCCGAGAAGAACACCGCCCAGGACATATCCGAGAATCAATGGCTGGCGGAAGAGCCGCGCCACGTGGGACGCTGCCGCTGCAAAGATGATCCCGTAGGCGATGTCGGTTAGAAGTGAGAGGGATTGGTCAACCACACATGATCCTTTTTTCTAATCGCTGGGCGCGTCTTCCGTTCCTTCGGGCGCCTGGTCCAGTTCCCCCATCATGCCCTCGTCGAAGTCTTCGCCCATCTCCCCGGCCATCTTCTTCATGAACCGCGCCATGCTCTTGGGATCGCTCTCGTCGAGGTCGCCCAAGCTGCTCGGGTCGGCCAGCGACTCCATGCGGGCCTCCTCCGACTTGGGGGTGGCGATACGGGACATGAGCCGGGTCAGCCGGTCGCTCCCGCAATGCTGGCAGCGCACGGGCTCGGGGTTGCTGATGCTCCGGATGAAGAGCGTGGTGCGCTTCCGGCAGGCATCGCATTGGTATTCATAAATCGGCATGCATGCACCTCTGCTTCGTGCCCAGCATGTTGCTCAAAATCAGCGCTGGACGTCAACCCTTCTCATACTATAATGGTGGGCGAGGATACGAAACCGGCCACCCAGGTATTCGCGATCACGACCGGAGGAGACGAGCATGGACATTCGGACCGAGAGCCGCAACGTCACGATGGTCCCTCAGTGGCAGGAAGAAATTGAAGGCCGCTTGCACGATCTCCAGGACGGACATAACGACATCCTGCACGCCAGGATGATCCTGGAGAGGAACCGCCACCACAACAAGGGGCCCAAGGTCGCCATGGCGCGGCTGGTGTGCAACGTGCGGGGCGGGACCTTCACCGCCTCGAAAACGGAAGAGACGTTCGAAGAGGCCATCCGCGCGACGTTCAATGCGATGGAGGAGGAGTTACGCACGTTCCGGGAGAAGAGAAAGCAGCGGGCGCGGGTCGAATCCACGCGCCGCAAGCCGAACAAGAGGGCACCGTTCGACTAAAACCGAGGCGATGGGTATAGTAGGGGACAGGTAGGGACGACGCGTGCGTGCGTTGGTCAAGACGAAGGCGGCCCCTGGGTTGGAGCTGCTGGACGTTCCCAAACCGTCGGCCGGCCCCGGGCAAGTGGTCGTGCGGGTCCTGGCCACGTCCCTCTGCGGGACCGATAACCACATCTACCGCTGGGACAAATGGGCCCAAGGCCGCATCCACCCGCCGCGCATCATCGGCCATGAGCTGTGCGGCGAGGTCGTCGAGACCGGCCCTGGGGTGGCGGCGGTCGCCGTCGGGGACTATGTCGCGGCCGAGTCGCATATCACGTGCGCCGTGTGCTTTCAATGCCGGACAGGCAACGCGCACGTCTGCAAGAACTACCGGATACTGGGCATCGATGAGGACGGGTCCTACGCCGAGTTCGTGCGGCTTCCCGAGCGCGTCCTCTGGAAGACCTCGCGGGAAATCCCGCCGGAGTTCGCTTGCCTGCAAGAACCGCTGGGGAATGCCGTCCATGCGGCGCTCGTGGAGGACCTCACCGGGCAATCGGTGCTGATCACCGGCTGCGGCCCGACGGGACTCTTCGCGACAGCGGTGGCCCGCACCGCAGGCGCCGGCGTGATCATCGCCTCGGACATCAGCGACTACCGGCTGGGTCTCGCGAAGCAATTGGGCGCGGACTACACGATCAATCCGACCGGGGACGACACCGGCCAGATCACTCGCATGACGGGCGGCGAAGGGGTGGACGTGGCGCTGGAGATGTCCGGGAGCCCCACCGCCATCCACAAGTGCTTTCTGTACGTCAAGAACGGCGGCCGCGTTACGCTGTTCGGCATCCCGGAGGCACAGGTCTCTTTCGACATGACGAACGAGATCATCTTCAAAGGCATCCGGGTGTACGGCGTGACCGGGCGGCGGCTCTTCCAGACCTGGTACCGTCTCGCTGGACTCTTCAAGGCGGGCCTCAACATCAAGCCCGTCGTTACCCACGTCCTGCCCTTGGACAAATTCGCTGAAGGGTTCGACCTGGTGGCGAAAGGGCAATGCGGCAAGGTCGTCCTTAAGCCATAAATGACGTACGACAAGATCAAACCGCTCATCGAGCAGCAGCTCGCGGAGATCCGGGCGGCAGGACTGTATAAGACCGAGCGGATCCTGCTGGGGCCGCAAGGTGGCAGCATCCGCGTCGCGCAGGGCACGGTCATCAACCTCTGCGCCAATAATTACCTGGGCCTGGCCGACCATCCGGCGATCGTGGCGGCAGCGGCAGAAACGGTCCGTACGCGTGGGTACGGCATGGCCTCGGTGCGGTTCATCTGCGGGACGCAGGACCTCCACAAAGGTCTCGAACGCGCCATCACGTCCTTCCTCGGCACCGGCGACACCCTCCTCTACAGTTCCTGTTTCGACGCAAACACCGGCCTCTTCGAGACGCTTCTCAGCGAGCAGGACGCCATCCTCAGCGACGCGCTGAACCACGCCAGCGTGATCGACGGCATCCGCCTGTGCAAGGCCCAACGGTACCGGTACGCGCACGGGGATATGGCCGAACTGGGAAAGGGCCTGCGGGAGACGGCGGGGCGGCGCATCCGCCTGATCGCCACCGATGGAGTCTTCTCGATGGACGGGGACTTCGCCCGTCTGGATGCGATCGTCGCTTTGGCCGAGCAGTACGGCGCCCTCGTGATGGTGGACGACAGCCACGCGACCGGCTTCATCGGTCCCACCGGACGGGGGACGCCGGAGTTGCTCGGCGTGGCTGACAAGGTGGACCTGATCACGAGCACGCTGGGCAAGGCGGTGGGAGGCGGGACTGGCGGTTTCACGTCGGGCCGGCGCGAGTTGATTGAATTGCTGCGCCAGCGGTCGCGGCCCTACCTGTTCTCGAACGCCGTCCCGCCGATGATCTGCGCGGCGGGGCTCAAGGCCCTGGAGTTGATCCGGCAGGGCGACGAGCTGCGGAGACGCTTGGAGGAGAACGCGCGGTTCTTCAGACAGGCTCTGGAGAAACTCGGCTTCAAAGTCAGGCCCGGCACCCACCCGATCATGCCGGTCATGCTGGGCGACGCGGCGCTGGCCGTGCGCATGGCGGACCGTTTGCTGGAGGAAGGGGTCTACGTGATCGGCTTCAGCTATCCCGTCGTCCCCAAGGGAGAAGCCCGCATCCGAGTCCAGGTCTCAGCGGCGCACACCCGCGAGCAACTCGCCCAGGCGGTGACGGCCTTCGAAAAGGTAGGACGCGAACTGGGCATCATCGCCTAGCGGCAGTAGCCCTACGCCTGCCCTTTTTGTTCGAGCCTGTCCACGCGCTGGCGGAGTTCGTCATCGTTTTGCCGGAGTTGGTGCTGTTGCTGCTGAAGGTGGTCGTAGGAGGTGCGGATGAGGGCATGCGTGTCCTCGAACTTGCGGTCGAAATATTCCCGTTCCTGCGCGTGCTGGACTTGGATGTGCATGGCGAGGCCTTCGGCCACAAGCTGAATATCATGCCGTAGACCTTCGACCAGTACCCCGGTGTGCCGCTTGACCTCCTCAAACCGGTCATCGATGCGCTCGTTGACCTGGTCAAACCGCTGATCAAACGACGGAAGCCGCTGATCCATCGACTCAAACCGCTGATCCATCGACTCAAACCGCTGATCGTGCGCGTCGAGCTGTTGCTCGATCCGGTCAAACCGCTGATCGATAGTATTAAACCGCTGATCGAGCGTCTGAAACCGACCATCAAGGTACTGAACGAGTTCCTGATCCATACCGCCTCCGCCGCGAGAGAAGGCTAACCCGCTTAGTCGTCCTTGTCAATGAGACACGGCGGGATTGGAAAGGTTGAACACGTGAAGGGGAAAAGTTTGATGGGCAGTTGGCTTCTTGCCGGAATACTGGTATATCCAGTCTTGTTAAGAGAGGCTGTACGTGGGCTTTCTGATTCGGGTGCTCGCGAACGCGCTGGCGATCCTCGCCGCGGCCTATGTCCTGCCGGGCATCGAGGTGAGTGGGGGGATGGCCCTGCTGGCGGCGGGGTTGGTGCTGGCCCTCATCAACGCCGTCGTCCGGCCGATCCTCCTGCTGCTGACGCTACCGATCACGTTGGTGACGCTGGGCCTCTTCCTCTTCGTCCTCAACGCCTTCTGTCTGTGGCTCACGTCCGAACTGGTCAAGGGCTTCGAGGTGCACGGCTTCTGGCCGGCGGTGTTCGGGGCCATGCTCGTGAGCGTCGTGAGCTGGCTGGTGAACGCTTTCCTCAGCGACCAGGGTCACGTCGTCGTCATCACCCACCACAAGCGATTTCCCGACGGCGACGTCATCGACATCTCCCCCAAAAACTAGCGCTACGGGCACCAGCGCCAGTCCCACTCGCTCAGGACCTTCTTAATGGGCAGGACCGGTTGTGACGGGTCCTCGCTCACGCTTTTGGGCTTGAACGTGAGGACGTATTCCACGCACACCTTGGGTATCTTCTCGGACTGATACGTCCACTGGGCGCTGCCGTCAGGCTTGTCGGACGCCTGAGACGGCGTGCCGAGATACTCTGTGACGTCCGCCTGGGTGCTCTTCCCGACGCCCTTTCTGAGGTAGAAACTGGGCGTGGTGTACGTGGCGACGACGACTCCGAGCGCCACGATCAGCACGATCAGCTTCATACGTCTCCCCTTGTCCTCTCACTTCTTGGGCGGAGCGTTGAAGCGCCAGTCTTTGAATTCTTCGATGATGGGGTCCAGGTTGAAGGCCACGCTGATGCGCGGGCCCGTCCCGTTGTACACGCCGACGGCGTGCGAGAGCCAGCCGGGGAACAGCACGCACTGCCCGGCGGTGGGCGTGAAGGCAATGCTCTTGCCGGCGTCGTGCAGCTCGGCCACGGCATAGCGCAGGTACGGCGCGAGCATTGTCGGCAAACAGCCGCGCGGATCAAACAAGAGGAGATCACCGCCGCTCTTGCCGTCGGGAGAAATGTCCCCCACATCCACGTAGTACACACCCGACCAGAACGTGCCGGGGTGCGGGTGCACCGAATTGCTACCTCCCTTGCGTTGCACGTTCGCCCAGGTCTCGACGACCTGCCAGCGGGGATGCTTGCCGGTCACCTCTGGCGCGCGTTCGGAGAACTCCGTGGCCTGGGTGGCGACTTCGAGGATCGGGGCGATCAGGTCTTTGAGAGCGGGGCCGGCCCACCCGAACATGGACATGTCGTGAGGCGAGGACCAGCCGACGACCTCGTGGTCTGCCTCGGCGGGGTGGGAGGCCTCGCGCTCGAGAATCGCCCGGCGCAGCTCCTTGTTGATGCGCTCGTGAAACGGGATGGTGAAGACCAACAGCGGGGTGGAGAAGATCGGCCGTATGCGGATTTCCATCTCCTGGGACATGACGATTCCCCTCGTGCTGACTCGACCGAGAATATCGTCAGGTCAGCATGGTGTCAAGGCATGACGCGCCTTGAGAAGCCCGTCTTGGTCCGTTATAATGCGTGCCCCATGGCGATTCCCGCCAAAGACTTTGTGAGTCTGCTCCAGGACGTGGGATTCGACTTCTTCACCGGGGTTCCGGATTCGACGTTGGGGGGGATCATCGCCACCCTGATCGAGCGGCGGGTCTACATCCCGGCGGTCCGCGAGGACGAGGCGGTGGGCCTGGCGGCCGGAGCCTATATGGGTGGCAAGATACCGGCGGTGCTGATGCAGAACTCCGGGCTGGGGACGTCCTTGAACGCGTTGATCTCGCTGAACCTGATCTATTTGCAGCCGTGTCTGCTCCTGGTCTCCTGGCGCGGCCACGACGGGACGGACGCTCCCGAGCATCTGGTGATGGGGCAGGTCCTGACGAAGTTGCTCGATCTGGTGCGCATCCCGCACCGCACCGTGCGCGCGGAGACCGTGCGCGAGG
>VBOF01000351.1 GCA_005877855.1 Nitrospirota bacterium
GTGGACCTGATCCGGCGCGCGTACGACTTCTCGGCGCGGGCGCACGAGGGCCAGGTCCGCCGGTCCGGCGAGCCCTACCTGCAACATCCGCTGGCCGTGGCCAAGGTTCTCGCGACCTTGAAGCTCGACGTGTCAGCCATCGTGGCGGGGCTGCTGCACGACACGGTGGAAGACACGGTCTGCACGCGGGAGCAGATCGAGGCGGAGTTCGGGAAGGACATCGCCCGCCTCGTGGACGGCGTCACCAAGATCGGCCAGATCCCCTTCAAGAACTACGAAGAGAAGCAGGCCGAGAACTTCCGCAAGATGCTGATCTCGATGGCGGACGACATCCGGGTCATCCTGATCAAGCTCGCGGACCGCCTGCACAACATGCGCACCCTGGAGCACCTGAGCCCAGCCCACCAGAAGACGGTCGCCCAGGAAACGCTCGATATCTACGCCCCCCTGGCCAACCGGCTCGGGATCGGCTGGATGAGGGCCGAGCTCGAGGACCTCTGCTTCAAGGCACTGAAGCCCGACGTCTACGCAGGGCTAGCCGAGCGGGTGGCCAAGCGCATCGAGGAGCGCGAGCAGTACATCCAGCAGGTCATCGCCATCGTCAAGGCCAAGCTGGCCGAGCACGGGCTGGTCGGCGAGCTGGCCGGCCGGCCCAAACACCTCTACTCCATCTACCAAAAGATGGAGCATCAAGCCGTCTCCTTCGACGAGGTCTACGACCTGACCGCCATCCGGGTGATCACCGACACCCAGATGAACTGCTATGCCATCATGGGCCTCATCCATTCGCTGTGGCGGCCGGTCCCGGGCCGCTTCAAGGACTACATCGGCGTGCCGAAGTCCAACCATTACCAGTCGCTGCACACGACCGTGGTCGGTCCCCAGGGCGAGCACGTGGAGTTTCAGATCCGGACCTACGAGATGCACCGGGTCGCCGAGGAAGGGATTGCGGCGCACTGGACGTACAAGGAACAGGGCGAGATCGACGAGACGGAGAAGCGCGTCTTCACGTGGCTGCGCCAGCTCCTGGAATCCCACCAGGATGTCACGGATAACCGGCAGTTCATGGAGTCCGTCAAGCTGGACCTCTACTCGGACGTGGTCTACGTCTTTACCCCCAAGGGCGCAGTGAAGGAGCTGGTGAAGGGCTCCACGCCCATCGATTTCGCGTATGCCATCCACACTGAGATCGGCGATCGCTGCAGCGGCGCCAAGGTCAACGGCAAGATGGTGCCGCTCAAATATCAGCTCCGCAGCGGGGACACGGTCGAGATCGTCACGTCCCCCGCGCAGGTACCCCATCGGGACTGGCTGAAGTTCGTCCGGACCCCGCGGGCCAAAAACAAGATCAAGCACTGGCTGCGGGTGGAAGAGGCCAAGCGGAGCCTGGAGCTGGGCAAGCGCCTGCTGGAGCGGGAGCTCCGCCGTCACAATGTCGCGTTGGGCACGCTGCTGAAGACCACTCGCGTCCAGGAGGTTGCGCGGGAGTCAGGCCTGCCCGGCGTCGACGAGTTGTTCACGGCTATCGGCTACGGACGTGTCTCCGCCATCCATGTGACCAACCGGCTCTGCCGGGACGAAGGGGACCGCGAGGCTGTGGCCGCCGCTCCGGAAGGGGAGGACAAGACCGTGGCGAAACGCGCGGCCGCGGGGATCGAGGATAAGGGCGTCAAGGTCAAAGGCGTCCACGACCTCATGATGCACCTGTCCAAGTGCTGCGAGCCCGTGCCAGGCGACCGGATCATCGGCTACATCACCCGCGGGCGCGGCCTGACGATTCACACCGTGGACTGTCCCAACCTCGATGCGCTCGACTACGATAAGGCGCGGCTCGTGGATGTGGATTGGGACATGGCGCATCTCTCCACCGTGTCCGTCAAGATCACGACCCTCACCCTCGACAAGCCGGGAATGTTGGCCAATGTCTCGGCGGCCATCACCCATGCCGACGCGAACATCAGCCGTGCGGAGATCACGACCCGGGAGGACCGGAAAGCCGTACTCGACTTCGTCGTGGAGGTGCAGAACACGGCGCACCTGGAACGCGTGCTCAAGGCCATCGAGCGGATCGACGGGGTGTTACAGGCGCGGCGGGTCCGGACGGTGCCTGCCCCATCTAAGTTTTGGTGATTAGGGAGAAGACGAGTGCAAGGATGCAAAGTCCTAGCGATTTGTTTAGGTTTATGCACCCTGTCAGGATGTTTAGCCTTTGGAGTCCCCTATACCTCTGACCCCAATAAAAAACTAGCTTACGCTGCTCAACTCATAAATGAAGACCGACCTCTTCCCGCAGAACGGCTTATAGTTGAGGCGCTTGAAACGTTCAAAGCCAATGGAGATAAGAATGGAATAGCTGAGGCCTATCGCTTGTACGGCTTAGTTCTACTGATCCAGAGATACGTTTTTTATCAAAGATTTGGCTTTCGCGATAAGACGGTGACCTTTGATAATAGGTACGCGAAGTCTATTGAGTATTTTGAAAACGCCAAGGACTTCTACATAGAACACAAAGACAACGCCAAACTGAGAATTATATATCTCAATATGGCGTTCACGTACAAGTTGATGAATAACAGGAAAGCTGCTTGTGCCGCGTTCGATCAAAGCCTTGAAAGCTACCGCGAATCTTTAAAGGACGATCCCAATACTAAAGTGAATCTCCCAACAATCTATAAAGACTTTCCTGAATTTGTTAATGTCGCTAGAAAGGAAAATAGCTGTGGTGTAAGCTTCGACAGTTACAACAAGCTGCTTCTGGAAGTGAAGAGCAATGTTTCTGTCAGCATTTCCGATCTGGATAAAGAAAGAATAACAAGAGCAATTATTACTAAGATCAAACAAAAAGCGCCGAATCGTTTTGGAGAGATCATCTCGCAAGCCTCTGATCCCACAACACTTCACGTAGTTATAACTCTAACCACGTATGGAGAAGGAAGTGCAGTTCCACGTCTCATGATGCCCGGTCTTGAACGAATTTATATCGAAGCAGAAGTTGCGCTTGAAAACTATGCCAGCAAGGCTCAACTTTCAAAGCATGAAGTGACCATGACAGGGGGAAGTATGGGAATCCATGGGAGAAACACCACA
>VBOF01000144.1 GCA_005877855.1 Nitrospirota bacterium
CTGCGTCCCAACCAGACGGACCAGGATTCCCTTCCGCCCTACGAAGTCCTCGATCCCATCATTCGAGGATACGTTGAAGAGGACCAGAGCCTCACCGACCTGGTGGCCGCCGGCTTCGCTCGCCGCAGGGTCGAGCAGGACGTCGCGCTCGTGGACCGTAGCGAGTACAAACGTCGCCAATCGCCGCCTGGGTTGAAGATCACGCACCGGGCCTTGGGAAAAGACCGAAGGATGCCGAACACGAACCGATACAGTATTCGTTGAACAGTAGTTCCTACACGATGATGTGTAGAGAGGAGACGATGGTGTCGCCGTTGAAGAGAAGTTGGGCAACTTTGATCCATCAACCAAGGAGGCGGCACAACCATGAAACGATTCGTACCCTTTACACTTCTTGCCTTGTTTGTGTGTCTTGTCGCGGCAGGGACAGCATCCGCGACACCATCGACGACCTATTGGACGCCCGCCACCTCTGACGTCCAACCCTTTAACGTCTGGCACATCGGGGTCGACAACTATTTCCGGCTGTACCAGACACAAGAAGACAGAGATAAAGGGCAGGGGGCGGCTTTGCCCACCGATGTCGGCTTGACGGTGGGTGTCCTACCCTTTGAAAAGCTGAACTTGGAAGCCGGCATCGATTATCTAGGGCCGGCCACCTTTGCCCATCCAACGCTCCGGTCTATGGGGAGCAGCGTCCTCTTCAACGCGAAATTGGGCACGCCGGAGGGGGCGTTTCTGGGAAGCTGGTTCCCGGCCTTCAACGTGGGCATTTTCAATGTGGGAACGAAATCCCAAGTGACGAGTATGAACATCGTGGACTTCCTGGTGGGGAAAACGCTTGGTCCGTTCGGGAGGATCCACGGGGGCGGCTATTACGGCAACCCGGGTTCGGTGCTGATGCGGGAAAACGGCTGCAAGCCTTATGCGCCCGCTGGATCGCCGTTTCTCTGTGCGGCTGGCCAGAGCGGTAAGAGCCAAAACGCCGGTGGCATGGTCGGCTACGACTACGGCTTCTGGAAGGTCAAGGATAAGGAAGGCAACGAGTACAACAAGTGGGTGCTCGCGGCTGATTACGCCAGCGGGAAGAACTACATCGGTGGGGGCGGCTTCGGAATGTACCACTACTTCACCAAAGACATCAGTCTCCTGACCGGGCCGGTGTGGTTCAACGACCATACCATCAACGGCCAGTGGAAGTGGACTGTCCAATTGGACATTAACTTTTGAGGGAATTGTCGTTGCATAGACGGGAGTGGCCGGTCGTCCGACGCCGTACGCCGGCAGTCCCTCGTGAACCAATCACACAAGGGGGTGTGGTGCCATGGAGAGACGGAAGAAACCGGGAGGAATTCTCGCTGTCGGCGCAGTGGCCTTTTTGCTGTGGATGTTCGCGGTCGGCGGGACCGCTGCTCAGGAGGCAGCACCACCGCCGTCCGCGCCGGCGGCTGCTGCGCCAAAGGTTGACACCGGAGACACGGCTTGGGTGCTGACCTCGTCCGCGTTGGTGTTGGCGATGACGATGCCGGGATTGGCGCTTTTTTACGGCGGGTTGGTTCGGAACAAAAACGTGCTGGGCACGATCATGCATAGCTTTGTCATCCTGTGCCTGGTCAGCGTGATCTGGGTGCTGTGGGGTTACAGCCTGGCCTTCGGGCCCGATGTGAGAGGCGTCACCGGAAGCCTCGGATGGTTCGGTTTGCGCGGCGTGGGGGGAGAGCCCCATCCCACGTATGGCTCGACCATTCCGCATCAGGTGTACATGCTGTTCCAACTGATGTTCGCCGCGATTACCCCTGCGCTCGTCACGGGTGCCTTTGCCGAACGGATGCGCTTCAGCGCCCTGTTGGTGTTCACCGCTTTGTGGTCGACGTTTATTTACTGCCCGCTGGCCCATTGGATCTGGGGCGGTGGGTGGTTGGCCAAGATGGGCGCGTTGGACTTCGCCGGGGGAGCCGTCGTGCACATAAGCTCCGGATGGGCCGCGTTGGCCTGTGCCCTGGTGCTGGGGAAACGGAAAGGCTATGGGACTGCTTACCTCGCTCCCCACAACCTACCCATGACCTTGCTCGGGGCTGGGCTCCTCTGGTTCGGCTGGTTCGGGTTCAACGCCGGGAGCGCGCTGGGGGCCAACGCGTTGGCGGCGTCGGCGTTCCTGGCCACCAACACGGCCGCAGCCATGGGTGCGCTGAGCTGGATGGCCACTGAATGGCTGCACCGCGGTAAGCCGACCACATTAGGTGTGGCCAGCGGGGCCATCGCCGGCCTGGCAACGGTGACGCCGGCCGCCGGGTTTGTGGGGCTCCTTGCCGCCATTCTGATCGGACTGGCGGCGGGTGCCGTCTGTTATACCGCGGTTGTGTGGAAGGGGCGATTCGGCTATGATGATTCGCTCGACGTGGTGGGGATTCACGGAGTGGGCGGCGCCATGGGGATATTTGCGACGGGACTGTTCGCCTCCAAGGCGATCAACTCGGCGGGCGCGGACGGCCTGTTCTTCGGAAATCCAGGGCAACTGGTCGTACAGGTGACCACGATCGGAGTATCCGTGGTCTTCGCGTTGGTGGGCACCTTCATCATCCTCAAGCTGATCGATTGGACGATCGGGCTCCGGGTCGACGCGGAGGACGAAGAGCGGGGTCTTGATCTCAGTCAACATGAAGAGCGAGCCTATTCGTAACGGGCGGCTGAACGGTAAGGAGGCCTGGCCAGAGCGCATCGGGCGGGCCGGAGAAGGAAGGGAGTAGGCGCTCATGAAGAAAATCGAGGCGATTATCAAGCCGTTCAAACTGGAAGAGGTCAAGGACGCCTTGACCGAACTGGGAGTCTATGGCATGACCGTCTCGGAAGTCCGCGGGTTCGGCCGCCAAAAGGGACACAAGGAGGCCTACCGGGGAACCGAATACACCATCGAGTTTGTGCCGAAGACCAAGATCGAGGTCGTCGTCGTAGACAAGTTGGCGGACAAAGTGATCGAGACGATCATCCGGACGGCCAAGACCGGCAGCATCGGAGACGGAAAGATCTTTGTCTCCAACCTGGAGGAAGCGGTGCGGATCCGCACGGGCGAAACCGGAGACCGCGCTCTGTAACGGCTTATGCTGGAAGCTCTCCTCAAGCGTGCTCCCAGCGTCCCGTGGACCATGGACGCTCTCGAGGGCCGTCGCCGGGCGATTGCGGCCGCCCATGCCAGGGGCGCGAGCGGTGTGGAAACCGTCACGGCGCTGACCGCCCTGGCGGACGATATCCTGCGGGACCTCTATGCTCTCGAATACGCGGGGACGTTCAGTCCCGCAGGGGTGGTGCTAGTGGCCCTGGGTGGCTATGGACGCCGCGAGTTGGCGCCCTATTCCGACATCGATCTGATGTTCCTCTATGAACCGTTGCACGAACGGGAAGCCCGGGCCGTATCCGCCGCGATCCTGCACGTCCTGTGGGACTTGGGTTTCCAGGTCGGCCACAGCGTGCGGACCATGGCGGACTGCCGATCCATGGGTCGGACGGACTTCACCATCCGCACGGCTCTAATGGAGGCTCGCTGGCTGGCCGGCGACCAGGCCCTCTTTGACGAGTTCACCCGCACGTACCGCGAACAAGTCTCGGAGAAAAGGGTGCAAGACTACGTGGCCCACAAGTTGGTGGAGCGGCAAGAGGAATACGGGAAGTACGGGTCCACCAACTTCTTGCTGGAGCCAAACATCAAAAAGAGTCGAGGCGGGTTGAGGGATCTGCATCTGCTCAAATGGACGGCCCTCGCGCGTTACGAGACGTCCTCCTTTGAGGACCTCTCCGCCGTCGGTCTGCTGTCAGCTGGGGATGTGGCGGCGCTCTGGGACGCCCAGGAGTTTTTCTGGCGCGTTCGGAACGAGTTGCATTTCTTCGCCCTGCGGGCGCAGGACATCGTTACGTTCGACGAGCAGATCCGCATCGCCAGTCTGTGGGGATTCAAAGACCTCCCCCATCTCCTGGCCGTCGAACAGTTCATGCAGCAGTATTACCGGCATTCCACTCGTGTCTGTGACATCACCAGCCGGTTCGTCTCCCAAGCCATGCACCGGTCAGTCTGGCAGCGGCTGGCCGCGTGGCTCCCGGCGCGGCGTCTTGAACGCTACTTCGAGCTCACGAAAGATGAAATCACGGTCCCGCCCGATTTCCGTGATGAAGCCTTTTCGGAGGGGAGCAGGATTCTCCGTCTCTTCCAGCTTTCGCAAACCTATGGGCTGTCCATCGCTGACGACCTGGTCCAGGATTTGCCCGAGCGTGTGGCGCCGCTCGCCGACAAGGACTTCCGCAGCGAATCGTCACGGCGGTCCTTTCTAGCCATCCTCGCAGGGCCGGGGCGGGTATCCGCCACGCTGGCTGCCATGCATCAAGTGTCCCTCCTGGAGCGGTTCATCCCGGCGTTCGGGACGGTCCGCGGCCTCATGCAGTTCAACGCCTACCACAAGTATACGGTGGACCAGCACAACCTGCTGGCGGTGAGTCAGGCCGAACAGATCGGTACCACCAACGGCCTCTTGGGCCGGGTCTATCGCGAGATCACGCGGAAAGACCTGTTGCACCTTGCGCTGCTCATCCACGACATCGGCAAGGGGCAGGAGGAGGATCATAGCGTCATCGGCGAGCGGATCGCCGTGGATGTGGCCGGGCGGCTCGGCCTGGACGATCACGAGACACAGCTCTTGGTGTTTCTGGTTCGCTACCATCTCCTCATGTCCAACACCGCGTTTCGCCGCGATTCGTCCGATGAGAAGGTGGTGCTACGGTTTGCCCGGCAGGTTGGCAAGCCCGAGGCGCTGAAGATGCTGTTCGTGCTGACGGCCGCCGACGTCGCGGCGGTGGGTCCCGGCGTGTTCACACGCTGGAAGGAAACGCTGCTGGGTGAGCTCTTCATCAAAACACATAAGGAGCTGGCCGGAGGGGAAGAAGCGGAGACGACGTATGAGGACCTGCTCGTTCAGGCGCAAGAGGTTCGGCACGTGGTGCTCGAGCGGCTTGGGCATCGCCTGCCGCAGGAGTGGCTCCGCAAACAACTGGAGGCGTGGCCCGATCACTATCTGTCTGCGATGCCGGTCGAGCGCATACTGACGCACCTCGAGTGGCTGGCGAAGCTGACCGGCCGGTCCGTCCTCGTGGACGCGCAGCACGACCCCATCCTGGGCACCACCGACTACACGGTGTATACGCAGGAACAGATCATTCCGGGCATCTTCTCCAAGATCGCCGGCGTGCTGGCTGCAAAAGGGCTTCAAATCTTGGATGCCCAGATCCTCACCCTGGCGGATGACATGGTTGTCGACGTCTTCCGCGTGCAAGATCCCGACTGCCCGGAAGGGCCGCCGCCGCATCGCATCCATGACGTCAGCCAATCGATCGGTGCGGTCCTCGAAGGGCAGCGTTCCGTCGAGGCCCTCTTGCGGGAGGCGAACCGGTTCGGGCAGAGCCGCCAAGGCGTGCCTTTACGCGAGCCGACAGTGGTTCAGGTGGACAACGATTCTTCGGTGCGGTACACGATCATCGACGTGTTCGCCGACGACCGCCAAGGCCTGCTCTATGTGATCACCCGGGCGATCTTCGACCTGAGCCTGTCCGTCCACGCAGCCCGGATCGCGACCCGGTTGGACCAAGTTGTCGATGTCTTCTATGTCACCGACCAGGGAGCAGGAAAAATCGATGATCCCGGGCGATGCAAGCTGATTAGCGAGACCATCACCGGTCGGATCGAGGAGTATTTGGGACAGACGCAGACCACTCGCCCGGTTGTTCATCGGGCCGCAGTTCAAAGGAAATCATTTGGGATTCAATCTTAAAGGAGGGCATTATGACTGCAAAGGAAGTATTGGATTTGGCGAAGAAAAATAGAGCTGTCATGGTCGACCTGAAGTTCGTGGACTTCCCCGGCACTTGGCAGCACTTCACGATTCCGATCGAGGAACTTACGGATACCGTTTTCACGGAAGGATCGGGCTTCGATGGGTCGTCCATTCGGGGTTGGCAGGCGATTCAAAACAGCGACATGATGGTTGTCCCGGATCCGGAAACGGCGGTTATGGACCCCTTCACCACGGTCCCGACCCTGAGCATGATCTGTAATATCGTGGATCCTATCACGCGCGAGAACTACAGCCGGGACCCGCGCAACGTGGCCCAGAAAGCCGAGAAGTACCTTAAACAGACCAGGATCGGGGACATTTCCTATTGGGGCCCGGAGGCCGAATTTTTTATTTTCGACACCGCCCGCTACGACCAAAACAGCCACAGCGGATACTACTTTATCGATTCTGATGAGGGCATCTGGAACGCGGGCAAGGAAGGCGCCAATCTCGGCAACAAGCCGCGCCACAAGGAAGGGTACTTCCCGGTTCCGCCTATGGACACCCAGCAGGACATTCGCAGTGAGATGGTGCTGGAGATGCAGAAGATGGGTATCATGGTGGAAAAGCAGCATCACGAGGTCGCGACCGCCGGCCAAGCCGAGATCGACATGCGCTATGACTCGCTGACGAACATGGCCGACAAGATGATGATGTACAAATACATCATCAAGAACGTGGCCAGACGCCACGGTAAGACTGTGACCCTGATGCCCAAGCCGCTGTTCCAGGATAACGGCTCCGGCATGCATACCCACCAGAGCATCTGGAAAGAGGGAAGGCCGCTGTTTGCCGGAACGGAATACGCTGGGGTCTCCCAATTATGTCTCTGGTATATCGGCGGGATCCTGAAGCACGCTCCGGCCTTGGCGGCGATCACCAACCCGACGACGAATTCCTACAAACGACTGACGCCGGGCTTCGAGGCGCCGGTCAATCTGGCCTACTCCAGCCGGAACCGGAGCGCAGGGGTTCGGATTCCGATGTACACCCCCAATCCCAAGGCCAAACGGATCGAAGTGCGCTTCCCGGATCCGGCCTGCAATCCCTACTATGCCTTTGCCGCCATGCTCATGGCAGGACTGGATGGGATCGAGAACAAGATTGATCCCGGACTACCGGTAGACAAGGACATGTACGATCTCGAACCGCACGACGCGGCCAAGATCAAGCAAATGCCGGCAAGTCTCGAGGAATCGCTCCGGAATCTCGAGAACGACCACGCCTTTCTGTTGAAGGACAATGTGTTCACACAGGATGTGATTGAGACCTGGATCACGTACAAGCGGGAGAAAGAGGTGGACGAAGTGCGGATCCGGCCGCACCCCTATGAGTTCTTCCTGTACTACGACGTCTAATCGGATGGATTCGGTTCGAGACACGCAGTAGCGACAACGCATCGCGCTCCCGGGAACCCATAGCCGCGTTTCCGGGAAGCTGACAGGGTCAGCGCAGACCCTGGTTCTGGGAGTTACTGGCAAGGGCGCCAGTCCGAAAGGAGTGGCGCCCTTTTTTTATGCACACGAGCAAAAGGAGATGGACATGAAAACACTCTTACGACAACGAGTCCTCGTGAATCTGCTAATGGTGTTGGGTATCGCCGCGTGGATGATTCTTGGGATCGTGGCGAATGGCGTGATGGCGCAGACAACCGCTCAAGCACCGCCAGCGGCTGGAGCCCCTGCTGCAGCTCCAGCGCCTCCGCCTAAAATCGATACGGGAGACACGGCGTGGGTGCTGACCTCCTCCGCCTTGGTGCTGGCCATGACGGCCCCTGGCCTGGCCCTGTTCTACGGCGGGATGGTCCGGGAGAAGAATGCGTTGGGGACCATTATGCACAGCTTCATCATCCTCTGCCTGATCAGCGTCCAGTGGGTGCTGTGGGGCTACAGTCTCGCCTTCGGGCCTGACAAGGGGCACATTGTCGGCGGGCTGGAATGGATGGGGCTGGCTGGCGTCGCCATGGACCAACCGAATGCCGACTATGCGGCGACGATTCCGCATCAAGCCTATATGATCTTCCAGGCCATGTTTGCGGTGATCACCGTCGCACTCATCAGTGGTGCCTACGCCGAACGAATGAAGTTCAGCAGCTTCCTGGTGTTTTCGCTCCTCTGGGCCACGTTCATCTATGACCCGCTAGCCCATTGGGTGTGGGGCAAAGGTGGCTGGATCGGCACCAATGGTGGTCTGGGTGCGCTGGACTTCGCTGGCGGGACCGTGGTGCATATCAGCTCCGGGGTTTCAGGCCTCGCATGCGCTCTCGTCCTGGGACGGCGCTTGGGCTATGGGAAAGAGCATATGGCTCCGCACAATCTCCCGATGACCGTCTTGGGCGCGTGGCGGAATGGCTCTATCGCGGGAAGCCCACCGTGCTGGGCGCGGCCAGCGGGGCCGTCGCCGGGCTGGTGGCGATTACACCGGCGTCCGGGTTTGTGGGACCGCTCTCGTCCATCGTCATTGGAGTGGGCGCTGGGGTTTTCTGCTACCTCGCAGTGATTGTGAAGTCACGCTTAGGGTACGATGACTCGTTGGACGCTTTTGGCGTTCATGGGATCGGCGGAACGTGGGGGGCGTTGGCGACTGGCCTGTTTGCGTCAAAAGCGATCAATTCCGGCGGCGCCGATGGGCTCTTCTTCGGGAATCCCGGCCAGCTCTGGCTCCAGTTCATCGCCGTGCTGGCCGCCTGGGCCTTGGCCTTCGTTGGGACATTCGTGATCCTCAAGATCGTGGACTGGACGATGGGATTGCGAGTCGCCAACGAAGACGAACAGCTCGGGCTGGATTTGAGCCAGCACGAAGAACGGGCCTACTCGAAGAGTTAACTGCAGGAGGATAACGCGACGGTCTTTGCTGCGGGTCAGCTCATGACAAGGGAGGCGTGCGCCGATGAAAAAGATTGAAGCGGTCATCAAGCCGTTCAAACTTGAGGAAGTGAAAGATGCCTTGACGGAGATCGGGGTCTTTGGCATGACGGTGACGGAAGTGCGCGGATTCGGTCGCCAGAAGGGGCACAAGGAAGCCTACCGTGGGACGGAGTACACAGTGGAGTTCCTGCCCAAGACCAAAATCGAGGTGGTCGTGTCCGATAACCTCACGGAGAAAGTTATCGCGACCCTCCTCCGGACTGCCAAGACCGGGAGTATCGGGGACGGGAAGATCTTTGTGACGAACTTGTCCGACGTCATCCGGATCAGGACCGGAGAAACCGGGGATCGCGCGCTGTAGGCAGCACGGAGGGGCGGTTCGCGTACCGCCCCTTCCGCGTTCATAACAAATCGGGACGCCAAGTCGGGTCCACACCATCATGACCCGGGTGCATGCCGGACTCTTCACATGAGCCAGGGACGCCGAGAGGAGTTGGAGCTGCTCTATCCTTGGTACAAGGAGGAGGTGTTCCGGCGCCGCGAACGGATGATGTGGCTGACCGCGTGCACGAGCGGAGTGCTGGTTCTCGTGCTCGTGATCGTTCAGGTGTTTCCCATGCCCGCGACCTCCAAGACGACGGCGGCTCTCGTCTGCCTGGGGGTGGCGCTATTCTCCGGAATCATGGCCTACCTGATCGTGCAACAACGGGCCCGGCACCTGATGGCGAAACAGGTGCTCATCACCATCGAGCAGGAACTGGGGCTCTATGAAAAAGGCCGGCACTTGGAGGACTCCGCGCTGTATCCCAAGGAATGGCAGACCGCCTGGAAGCAAGACATCAGCGTCGGAATCTACCTCGCTGTGCTGGCGGGGTTGACCGGCCTCGTCATGGCCGTCGTGCTGTGGCGCTGAGCCCATGCCGCAACTCGCCCTCGTGCTCACGACGGTCATCTGGGCGGCTACCTTTCCCGCAACCAAACGGGTGCTCGAGCAGGTGCTGCCGCTCTCGTTCCTTTTCCAGCGGTTCCTGGTCAGTAGTCTCGTGCTCGCCCCGTCGGCATGCGCTACACCACGGCCTCGAACTCGGCCTTCATCACCGCGCTGTACGTCGTACTCGTCCCCCTCTTCCTGCGCCGGTTTGACCTCCGGCTCTGGACGGCCCTCTCCTTCGCCGTGAGCGGATTGTGGCTGCTGATACACCCATCCGCCGAGATGAATCGGGGAGACCTGTACACGCTGGTATGCGCCGTGGCCTTTGCCCTGCACATCATCGCGGTCGAAGCCTACGTACGTCGCAGCGATGTGCTCTCCTTCTCCGCCTGGCAACTGGCCATGGTGGCCGGAGCTCTGGTCGGGCCGGCTCTCACGGAGGGCTATCGGCCCTGGTCCGTCGCCTTCACGCCGATGCTGATCTGGGCGCTCGTGATCACGGGCGTGCTGGCGACGGCGCTGGCGTTTTGCGTGCAAGTGTGGGCACAGAAGCATGTTCCTGCCCAGCGCGTGGCCTTGATCTTCGCGCTTGAGCCGGCCTTGGCCGCATGGCTCTCCTGGCTGGTCCTGGGTGAGCGTCTGGATGCCATGGGGTGGGTGGGGAGCGGTCTGATTACGGCCGGCGTGCTGATCGGGACCATGCCCGCTCGTCGAGCGGACGCGTCCTTTACGGCTTGAGCAACTCGAAGTCCTTGATTTCCTTCTTTAGATACTCCCGCAGACGCTTGATGATCTTTTCCTCCAACTGGCGGGCGCGCTCCCGCGAGATGTTGTACTTCTTGCCGATGTCGTCGAGTGTCATCGGCGTCTCCGAGAGGATCCGGTTGCGCAGGATATCCGCGTACCGGTCGTCGAGCGTAGCGGCAAACTCCGCGAGCTTCCGCCGGAAGAGTTCCCGGAGTTCCTCATCCGCCAGGCTCTCGTCCGCCGGCTTCTCCTGGGCAGGCAAGATCTCCATCAAGGTCCCTTCCTGCTCAGGTCCGACGGGGGCGTCCAGGGAGACATCCCAGCTCCCCAGGCGCTGGCTCATCTCCACGACGTCGCGCTCGCGGACATTCAGCCGGTCGGCGAGGAGCTTGGTGTCTGGCACGAAGCCTTCACGCTCCAACTTGCGCTTCTCTTTGTTCAGGTTATAGAAGAGCTTACGCTGGTCCTGCGTAGTCCCGATCTTCACCAGCCGGTAGGTGTTCAGGAGATACCGAAGCACATACGCCCGCACCCACCAGGCCGCGTAGGAGTGGAACCGTACGCCCTTCGTCGTGTCGAATTTCCGGATGGCCTGCATGAGCCCCACGTTGCCTTCTTGGATCAGGTCCATGTAATCGGCCCGGGAGTGGAGGTACTCAGCCGCAATCGCCACGGAGATGCGCAGGTTCGAGAGAATCAACTTGACCGCGGCCTCGCGGTTGCCCGTCGTTCGATACTCGTGGAAGAGCTGCAGTTCCTCTTCCTTGGACAGGAACGGATATTTCCGGACCTCGGCGAGGTAGCGCTGGAGCGGGTCATACGGGACCAGCGCGGTGTCCTGCGAATCATCAGCCTGTTCCCCCGGCTGGACCAACAGGGGAACATCGAGCTCTTCGGCAGGAAGCTCCGGCTCGAACAGAGATTCAGCCTCGTGCACCTCGGCGTCTTCGATTTCCTCGGTCTCCGAGGCCTCGCTCTGAGTCTCACCCTTGGCTTCTGAGGATTCCATAAGTAGCCTGCTATTATAACGAAACCCCTCGGTTTTCTCTGCTATAATCAACGTCGTGCCCCTCCTTCACGCCCTTCGCAGCGGCCACTGGCAGTCTCTCCTGGCCGCCTGGCTCCATTTTGAAGTCAGCTTCATGACCTGGGTCCTCATAGGAGCCTTGGGGGTCTTCATTGCCCAGGACTTCGGGCTGACCGCCACGCAAAAAGGCTTTCTGGTGGCAGTCCCCCTGCTCGGGGGATCGCTCTTTCGGATCGGGATCGGAGTCCTGTCGGACCAGTACGGGCCCCGACGGATTGGGTTCACCAGCATGCTGCTGACTGCGGTTCCATTGGCCTGGGCGTGGCAGGCCGGGGAGAGCTTTGCGCAAATGATCGGCGTCGGGCTCTTGCTCGGCGTCGCGGGCGCAAGCTTTGCCGTCTCGCTGCCCCTCGCAAGCCGCGCGTACCCCCTCGCGCACCAGGGTCTGGCCATGGGCGTGGCCGGATCGGGGAACAGTGGCGCCATCGTCAGCATTGCATTGGCACCGCTCCTAGCCGTCACGTTCGGATGGCATGGAGTCTTCGGTATCTTGATCCCCGTCGTCGTCATCATCGCCGCAGTGTATTGGATGCTCGCCCGAGACCACGAGCCGATGGATGGCTCCACACACCATCGGGAGTTCGCGGCGCTGCTGAGGGAGCCGGATACCTACTGGTTTTGCGCGCTGTACGCGATTACATTCGGGGGATTCGTTGGCCTCAGCAGCTATCTGAGCATCTTTTTCTTCGACCAATACGGGTTGTCCCGGGTGGAGGCCGGCTGGGCGGCAGCCGCCTGTGCGCTGGCCGGAAGTTTCTCCCGACCGGTGGGAGGCTTCATCGCCGACCGGTCCGGAGGACTCCGGGTGCTCTCTCTGCTGTATCCAGCGATCGCGGCCTTTACGGGAGTGGCTTCCGTGTTGTTTCCTTTCCCCGTCGCCCTCGCGGCTCTCTTTCTCGCGATGGCCTGCCTGGGGATGGGGAACGGCGTGATCTTTCAGGTTGTACCCCAGCGGTTCAGGCGGGAGATCGGGACCATCTCGGGCTTAGTCGGCGCGGCTGGCGGCATCGGAGGGTTTCTCTTACCCTCGTTGCTCGGCCTCTTCAAAGACCTGAGCGGCACCTACACGACGGGCTTCGCCATCTTCGCCGCGGTGTGCACTCTGATCATGCCTGTGGTCATGGTGTTCTGGCGGCCTGGTCTCCAGGACATGATTCCACGTATTTGACACCGCCTCCTCGTATCTCTATAGTAGATAAAGCATTTTCAAGGAAACCTGCATGAAATTCGACTCCATTGAAAGCGCCATTGCGGACATCAGAAACGGCCGCATGGCCATCCTGGTGGATGACGAAGACCGCGAAAATGAAGGCGACTTCGTCATGGCGGCCGAGAAGGTCACCCCCGAAGCCATCAACTTCATGGCCATGCACGGGCGAGGCTTGATCTGCTTGGCCCTGACGCCCGAACGGGTGGAAGAACTCCAGTTGCCCCCCATGGTCGCCGAGAACACCGCGCCGTTTGGCACTGCCTTCACCATCTCGATTGACGCCCGCCGCGGCATTACCACTGGCATCTCGGCCAAGGATAGGGCCACCACCATCCAGACGGCGATCGATCCCAAGGCCAAGCCAGCCGATCTCGCCCGTCCGGGTCATGTCTTTCCACTGAGAGCGGACAAGGGTGGCGTCCTCAAGCGCGCCGGGCAAACCGAGGGCTCGGTGGACTTGGCGCGCCTGGCCGGGCTCTACCCGGCCGGCGTCCTGTGCGAGATCATGAACGACGACGGGACCATGGCCCGGGTGCCGCAGCTCCACGAGATCGCCAAGCGGCAACATCTCAAGCTGGTCACGATCAAGGACCTGATCGAGTACCGGATGCAGCGGGAGACCTTCGTCCACGAGGTGACACAGGCCAAGCTCCCGACGACCTTCGGCGACTTCATCGCGCATGTCTTCGAAAACGACCTGGATCACGGCGCCCACGTCGCGCTGGTCAAGGGCACGATCAAACCGGATGACGAGGTCCTGGTCCGCGTGCATTCCGGATGCCTCACGTCCGATGTGCTCGGGTCGCTTCGCTGCGACTGCCGCGAGCAGCTCCATCACGCGCTGCAGATGATCGAGAAGGTGGGGCAGGGGGTGCTCCTGTACCTGAACCAGGAGGGGCGCGGCATCGGCTTGGTGAACAAGCTGCGGGCGTATAAGTTGCAGGACGAAGGCAAGGATACCGTCGAGGCCAACCTGGCGCTCGGCTTCAAGCCTGACTTGCGGGACTACGGGGTCGGCGCGCAGATCCTGGTGAAGTTGGGGCTGCACAAGATCCGGTTGATCACCAACAATCCTAGGAAGATTGTCGGGGTGGAGGGCTATGGGCTCCGGGTTGTCGAGCGCGTCCCGATCGAGATTTCGCCTCAGGACTCGAACATCCGCTACCTGAGAACGAAGAAGCTCAAACTGGGTCACCTCCTCGACAAGGTCTGATCGTAGACAGAGCACATACCGCATGGCGACGATGATCGAAGGGGGAGGTGCGGCCGCCAGCCTGCGGTTCGCGATCGTGCGCAGCCGGTTCAACGAGGATGTCACGAAGCGACTGCTGGAAGGCGCGCTCGACGCCTTGCGTAAAGGCGGAGCCCGCGATGAGGCGATCGACGTGGTGCTCGTCCCCGGGGCGTTCGAGATTCCCCTGGTCGCGTCCCGATTGGCGCGTTCCCGCCGCTATGACGCCATCATCTGTCTCGGCGCCGTGATCCGCGGGGAGACACCCCACTTCGAGTACATCAGCGCCGAGGTTAGCCGCGGGATTGCGCGGGTGTCCTATGACTACGGCTTGCCGGTCATCTTCGGCGTGCTGACTACCGATACTGAAGAACAGGCAAATGCGCGCTCGGGAGCACGGGAGGGGGCGCGTCCGACGGGAAAAGCGCCTGTCCCGGCAGGCGAGGGGTGGGAGGGTGCCAAGACGCCTGGGGCGGGCGGGTGTAATCGAGGAGTCAATAGAGGATATGACGCTGGAGTCTCGGCGATCGAGATGGCCAATCTAATGAAGCGCCTCCCAGGTCTTTCCAAACACCGGCCTTCCCGGAAGAGGTCACGATGAGCCTGCGCCGCAAGGGACGCGAGCTGGCCCTCCAAATCCTGTACCAGTGGGATATCCATCGCGACACGGCCGGCTGGCTGGAGGACTTCTGGGCGCAGAACCCGACACACGCAGAGGCCAAGACCTTTGCCGAAGGCCTCGTCAACGGGGTCATCACCCACGCAGACGAACTGGACAGACTGCTCGGCCGCTACGCCGAGCACTGGACCGTTCACCGGATGGCGATCACAGATCGGACCGTCCTGCGAATGGCAGTCTATGAATTCCTGTGCCTGCCGGACGTTCCTGCCCGCGTCACGCTCAACGAAGCCATCGAGATCGTGAAGCTGTTCGGCGACGAGCAATCGGGATCCTTCGTTAATGGCATCTTGGACCGCATCCTTCGCGAGGACCCCCGCCTGCAGGGCAAAGCGCGGGAGGCCGTCACGTCGGTGACTCATGATTGACCGGTACGCCAGGCCTCTCCTGAAAGCGATCTGGGAGCCGACGCGCAAGTATGAAACCTGGCTCAAAGTGGAGCTTCTGGCCTGTGAGGCCCTGGCGAAGAAAGGGCTGATCCCCCCATCGGCGGTCAAGCAGATCAGGGCCAAGGCCCGCATCAAGCCGGCGCGCATCGAGGCGCTGGAGCGGGTCACGAAGCACGACGTCATCGCCTTTCTCGAATCCATCTCCGAGCAGGTCGGTCCGGCCGCCCGATACCTGCATATGGGCTTGACCTCCTCCGACATCCTCGATACCTCGCTGGCCGTTCTGATGGTCGAAGCCGCCGATGCGATCCTGGGCGAGCTCGACCGCCTGCTCGTGGTGCTCCGTACGCGTGCGCTGGAGCATCGCGATACCCTGATGATCGGACGCTCTCACGGCATCCACGGCGAGCCCATCACGTTCGGGATCAAGCTGGCCATCTGGTACGACGAGACGAGGCGCCATCGCGAGCGGGTGCACGCGGCGCGCCAGGGGATCGCGTACGGCAAAGTGTCAGGCGCCATGGGGACCTTCGCGCACCTGTCGCCCGACGTCGAAGCCTATGTCTGTAAGAATCTGGGGCTCACGCCGGCGCCCGCCTCCAATCAGATCGTCCAGCGCGACCGGCACGCCGCGTATCTCACCGCGCTGGCCCTGCTGGCCAGCAGCATCGAGAAGTTCGCCACCGAAATCCGCCACCTGCAGCGGACGGAGGTGCTGGAAGTGGAGGAACCCTTCACGCCGGGGCAAAAGGGCTCCTCCGCCATGCCACACAAACGCAACCCGATCGTCTCGGAAAATCTCTGCGGCTTGGCTCGGCTGGTCCGCGCCAACAGCCTGGCCGCCCTGGAGAATGTGTCCCTCTGGCACGAGCGCGACATCAGCCATTCGTCGGTCGAGCGGGTGATCATCCCCGACAGCACGATCCTCGTGGACTTTATGCTGGCGCGGTTCACGGACCTCATGGCCGACCTCGTGGTGTATCCAGACCGGATGCGGCGGAATCTCGAGCTGACCGGCGGTGTCATCTACTCCCAGCGCCTGATGCTGGAGCTGGTCCGGCAGGGCGCGCCACGCGTCCAGGCCTACGAGGTCGTCCAGCGACTGGCAATGGCAGCCTGGCAGGGGCAGACGCCATTCCGGGACCTCGTCGAGAAGGACCCCTTCATCACGCGCCATCTGTCGGAGAAGGCCATCGGGATGTGCTTCGACCCGGAGGCGTACACGCGCCACGTCCCCGAGGTCTTCGAGCGAGTGTTCGGTTCCACGGCCAAAGCTCGCGCGAGCCGCAAGCCGGAGAGGGCATGAAGGCCAAGGTCTCCGTCAGCTTGAAGCGAGGCATCCTGGACCCCCAGGGCCAGGCTGTCCTGCACGCCCTCAGCTCGCTGGGCTATGCCGCCGTGAAGGATGTGCGGGTGGGGAAGCTCATCGAGCTTGAACTGGCCAGGAACGATCGGGCCGGCGCGGAGGCCGAAGTCAAAGCCATGTGCGAGCGGCTCTTGGCCAACACCATTATCGAAGAGTACCGGATCGAGCTGATGGAATGATTTTGCGATTGTCATTGCGAGGAGCGCTGATGCGACGAAGCAATCTCATGGCACGCAGTCGAGATTGCCACGCTTCCTCTGGTCGCTCGCAATGACAGAGAACGTGATGAGCAATCCCACAATCCGAGTTGGTGTCCTGGTCTTCCCTGGGTCCAATTGCGATCGCGACTGTCATGAGGCCGTGACGGAGGTCCTGGGCGCCCGGGCTGACTTCATCTGGCACAAGGATCCAACGCTTCCACCATTAGATGCCGTCATCATTCCCGGCGGCTTCTCCTACGGGGACTATCTCCGCACCGGCGCGATCGCCCGGTTCTCACCCGTGATGGCGGCGGTGACCCGCTTTGCCGAATCTGGAGGACTCGTCCTCGGTATCTGCAATGGCTTTCAAATCTTGCTGGAAGCGGGACTGCTGCCGGGCGCCATGCTGCGCAACCGTTCCCTTTCCTTTATCTGCAAGGACATCCATGTCCGTATCGAGAACACAGCGTCGCCCTTCACGAGCCGATGCAGGCCAGGCCAGGTGTTGACCCTCCCGATCGCCCACGGGGAAGGTAACTACTATGCGGACCCAGCGACGCTCTCTACACTGAAGGCCAAGAACCAGATCGTCTTCCGCTACTGCACGAAAGACGGCGCCGTCACGCCGGAGGCGAACCCCAATGGCTCGCTCGACAACATCGGGGGGATCGCCAACGAAACGGGCAACGTCCTCGGCATGATGCCGCACCCTGAGCGCTGCGCCGATGCGCTCCTTGGCAACGAAGACGGGCGACTGATCCTACTCTCGCTGCTGGATGCCGTGAAATCTCGAAAGCCTGCCCTGGCAACGACATGAGTGCGATCACCAAAGACCTCATCGCCCGGCACGGATTGACGGAAGAGGAGTATCAGAAGATCGTCTCCCTCCTTGGCCGAGCACCGAATCTCACCGAGCTCGGCATGTTCTCGGTGATGTGGAGCGAGCACTGCTCCTACAAGAGCTCCCGGGCAGTTCTCAAGAAGCTCCCGACGGAAGGCCCGCAGGTCATCCAGGGACCCGGCGAGAACGCCGGCGCCGTGGACATCGGCGACGGACTGGCCGCTGTCTTCAAGATGGAGAGCCACAACCACCCGTCGTTCATCGAGCCGTACCAAGGCGCGGCGACGGGAGTGGGGGGCATCCTCCGCGACATCTTCACGATGGGCGCGCGCCCGATCGCGCTGCTGGACTCCCTGCGGTTCGGCCCTCTGGATCAGCCCAAGAACCGCTACTTGTTCAGCGGTGTCGTGGCAGGGATCGCTGGCTACGGCAATTGCATCGGTGTACCCACTGTGGGCGGGGAGGTCTCTTTCAACGAGGTTTACAACCACAACCCGCTCGTGAACGTCTTCTGTCTCGGGATCGCCCGTGCGGACCGGATCTTCCGTGGACGGGCCTCCGGGGTAGGCAACCCGGTAATCTACATCGGGTCCAAGACGGGCCGCGACGGCATTCACGGCGCGACGATGGCGTCCGATTCGTTCGATGAGGGCTT
>VBOF01000145.1 GCA_005877855.1 Nitrospirota bacterium
TGCCGGGATTGGGGCAGGCGATGCCTCGGAAGGGCTGATCGCGCGGCCGTTAGTGTTTAGCGCGGCGACGCACCGGACTGCATCAGAGGCAGGCGGACGTGGACCGTCGTCCCTTTGCCCTCCTCGGTGACCAGAGAAATTTGCCCGTTGTGCGCGTCCACCACGTCTTTCACGATCTTGGTGCCCAGCCCGGTGCCGCCTGCTTTGCGGCTGATGGCGCGGTCGGTGAAGAGGCTGTCTCGGACCTCCGGCGACATGCCGCGCCCGGTGTCGATGACAGACAAGTGAACGGCCTCATCGGCCAGATCGATGTGCCCCCGGACTGTGATGGAGCCGCCGCCCGGTATCGCCGCGATGGCGTTATGGATCAGATTGTAGAACGCGTTGAAGAGCCGGCGTTCATCGGCCGAGATCAGCGGGATCGCATCAAGACCTTCGGCGCGGAGGGAGATTTTCTTCTCGTCGGCGAGCATGTGCAGGGTCTTGATCACGTCGTCGACCACGGCGGCGACGCGGCACGGAGCGAACTGGGGCGGGGTGCTGAGGCCCTTGATGCAGTCCCCGATCTCGCGCACGCGGTCCTGGATGCGCCGGGCGGCGTCCTGGAGCAAGCCGATCACCCGGTTGCAGAGCATCTGGCTGGTCTGCGTGCCGCTGATCCCCACGGCGGTCAGGCTGCCGAAGAGCTTGTTCAGCTCGGTTTGCAGGAACTCCGCGCCGGTGATGACCGGGGTGAGCAGGTTTTTGATGTCATGCCCGATGTCGCCGAGGAGGCGCGCGACCTCGGCCAGCTTGGCGGCTTCGAACAGGCGCGCCTGTTCGATGGCCTGCGCGGCTAAGGCGGACACGATCGTGAGGATGTCGATGTCGTCCTTGTTGAGCTCCCCGCTCCGCTTGTTGAGGACTTCGAGCACGCCGATGGGCTGGCCTTCCCAGCGCTTCAACGGGATCGCGATCATATCCAGGGTCTTGTATCCGGTGGTGTCGTCGATGCCGGAGAAATGGCGGGTATCACGCGCCACGTTCCCGATGATGGCGGGCTCTCCCGATTTGAAGACCGCGCCAGCCACGCCCAGGTCCCAGGGGATGGCCGTGCCGCGCAACTGCTCGGCTTTCTCTCCGATGACATAGCGGAAGACCAGTTGCTGGGTCTTGTCGTCGGCCAGCAGCACCGAGCCGGCGTCCGCGTCCACCACTTCCAGGGCGATGCGCAGCGCGTTCTCGACCAGTTCGTCCACGTTGATGTGCTGCGAGAGGGCCTGGCAGATGAGGCGGGCGGCTTCGAGCTCGCGCTCGCGCTGGACCAGGCGGCGGTCCAGCTCCCGACGAGGCGCGCGGCGGCGGTCCCCGTAGTTCCCTGGGTTGGGAGAAAATGGCACCCGGTTACTCGCCACGTGCGCCTGATCGCCTCCTTTGCACCGCAGCGGACTGAACACTCACTGGCGGTATTGAGTATCCGCGCACGGTTGATCGAAGTGCACGGTCCCGCAAGCGAGGTGTGGAGCTGGCGAGAGGAATCGAACCTCCAACCTGCGGTTTACAAAACCGCTGCTCTGCCGTTGAGCTACGCCAGCGCCCAAGGGCTAGCGCTATGGTAGCATACTTCACTACGGGGAACACTACCTCGCCTGTGTCATTGCGAGGAGCACAGCGACGAAGCAATCTCGTTGCCGCGCTGGAGCAGAGAGACGGGATTGCTTCGCTTCGCTCGCAATGACAGGGTTGGTGGGGGATGCGGCAATGAGGGCGCCCCCTGTGTTATAGTGTCGTTGCTTCTTGGACGTTCAATGGAACCATGGTCACGCTTCGTCTATTGGGAAACCTGACAGCCGCGAACGGCGAGCGCGCCCTGGAGTGGGAGCTCAAGGAGCCGACGTCTTTGAGGCAGTTGCTCCTCGCTCATCAGGAGGAAATCCCCGACGTGATCAGGCTCTGGAAAGAGACGGAGTGCATGTTCACGGTCGGGGTCAAGATCGCGGCGGAGTCGACGGTGGTAAAAGACGGCGATATGGTAAAAGTCACGCCCCATAACAGCCAGCTCTCCTCTGCGGATTTCCCGATCGGCACTGGGGGAACGGTCTAGGCGCTGCGCAAGGGCTCTTACCGGGTCTTGCGGGCTTTTCTCCTCTCCTCAGGCTCCAGCAGGCGCTTGCGGATCCGGATCGAGGCCGGCGTCACTTCCACCACTTCATCCGGGCCGATATACTCAAGGGCGAACTCGAGCGTCATCTCGCGGGGCGGGGTCAGGACGATCGCCTCGTCGGAGCCGGAGGCGCGCATGTTCGTCAGGTGCTTGGCCTTACAGACGTTCACGTCCAGGTCTTCGTCCCGCGCGTTCTCGCCGACCACCATCCCTTGGTAGACCTCCACGCCGGGGCCGATGAACAGAGCGCCCCGCTCCTGCGCGATGTTGAGTCCGTAGGCGCTGCTGGTCCCGGTCTCGTACGCGATCAGCGAGCCGTGGGGCTCCACTTCGAAGGCGCGCGGATCGGCCTTCTCGTAGCAGGCAAACATGTGGTACAGGATGACGGTGCCCTTGGTCTTGGTCAGAAGCGCGTTCTTCAAGCCGATCACCCCGCGGGTCGGGATGTGGTACTCGACGTGCAGGTCGCCGTGGATTGTCAGCTTCATGTGGCGAAGCTTGCCTCGGCGCCGGCCGACTTCTTCGATGACCGGGCCTTGGAACTCCACTGGCACCTCGATGGTCAGTTCTTCGTAGGGCTCCAGCGTCACCCCGTCCGCTTCGCGTAAGATCACTTTCGGCTGGGAGACCTGGAGCTCGTAGCCTTCCCGGCGCATTGCCTCGATGAGGACGGCAAGGTGCAGTTCGCCACGGCCGGCGACCAGGAACTGGTCGGTGGAATCGGTTTCTTCCGCGCGCAAGGAGACGTTGGTCTCCAGTTCCTTGTACAGCCGTTCGCGCAGGTGGCGGGAGGTGACGTACTTGCCTTCCCGTCCGGCGAAGGGGCTCGTATTGACCGAAAAGGTCATCTGGACGGTCGGCTCGTCGATCGCCACGGGTGGCACGGGGACCGGCTGCTCGGGATCGGCCAGGGTCTCGCCGATCATGATCTCCGGGAAGCCGGCGACGGCCACGATTTCGCCCGCCTCGACTTGGTCGACCTCTTTACGTTCCAATCCTTCGAAGACGAGGAGGTCAGTGGCCTTGCCGGGGATCAGGGTCCCGTCGGTCTTGATGCGCACCAACGCCTGGCGCTTGGTCAGTGTGCTGGAGAGCAGTTTGCCAATGCCCATCTTGCCCTTGTAGGGATCGTGTGCCAGGGCGAGTACCAGCAACTGGAGCGGGCGGTCCTGCCCGATCGCCGGCGGAGGGATTTTCCCGAGAATCGTGTCCAGCAACGGCGTAATGTCCGCCCCCGGCTTCTCCGGATCCAGCGAGGCCGTGCCCTGCAGAGCGGAGGTGTAGACGATGGGAAAGTCCAGTTGATCGTCGCTGGCGCCCAGGTGTCCGAACAGGTCGAATGTGCGGTTGACCATGTCCTCGATCTGGGCATCGGGCCGGTCAATCTTATTGATGACGACGATGGCCTTGTGTCCCAGGCCCAGGGCCTTGCGGAGCACGAAGGTGGTCTGCGGCATGGGACCTTCCTTGGCATCCACCAGCAGCAGGACGCCGTCCACCATGCGCAGCGTGCGTTCCACCTCACCGCCGAAGTCGGCATGTCCGGGCGTATCCACGATGTTGATCTTGACCCCTTTATAGACCACGCTGGCGTTTTTGGCTTTGATGGTGATACCCCGCTCGCGCTCCTGGTCCATCGAGTCGAGAATGCGCTCACCCATGCTCTCGATGTTGCGGTGCACGTGGGTCTGCTTCAGGATCGCGTCCACAAGGGTCGTTTTCCCGTGGTCCACATGAGCGATGATGGCGATGTTGCGGATGTCTGTTCGGCGCATGGTCATCTGGAGAGACTTTACTCTAACGCAACCGCGTCGGAGGAATCAAAGCTTTGCCTGCCGTCCTTGTGATTTCGGGGAGGGCACGGTATCATACTGACCGGTGCGCAAGGTAAGGCATGACATTCGCTGAGCGCTTTTTACAGCTCTTACACCATCTCTTACGGAATCTCTTACAGCGTCGCCAGTCCGTCTGGAAAGCCTTGCTGTGGGGTGCCGTCACGGTCGTCGTGATCGGCTTTGTGGCGGGTCTGGTCACGGTGGGGTACCTGCTTCAAGACCTGCCCCCCATAACCGGCCTGCACGAGTACCAGCCCAGCCTCGTGACCCGTGTCTACTCGGCCGACAAGCAAGTGATCGGCCAGTTCTTCGTGGAACGCCGGATCCTCGTCCCACTCGATAAGATCCCCCGGCAGTTGGTGAATGCGTTGGTGGCGATCGAGGACTCCCGCTTCTTTGAGCATCGGGGGCTGGACTTTGTCGGCATCGCCCGGGCCGCGATCACGAACCTTGCTTCCGGGAAGATCCGTCAGGGCGCCAGCACCATCACACAGCAGTTGGCGCGCTCGCTCTTCCTGTCTCCCAAGCGGGACTTCGAGCGCAAGGCGAAGGAGGCGCTCCTGGCCTTGAAGATGGAGCAGATCCTGGGCAAGGAGCAAATTCTGGAGCTGTACCTCAACCAGATCTACTTCGGGCACGGCGCGTACGGGGTGCAGTCCGCCGCCCATACCTACTTCGGCAAGGACGTGGGGGAGATCACCCTGGCGGAGGCCGCGTACTTGGCGGGCCTGCCCAAGGGGCCGGCGGACTACTCCCCCTACTACCATCCCGATGCCTCCAAGAAGCGGCAGGCCACGGTGCTGAGACGGATGGTGGAAGAGCGGTTCATCACCCCGGCGGAAGCGGACGCGGCGATGGCGGGAGAAGTCCAGTTCAAGCGTCTGACGCGGGACGAACCGGCGCCCTACTTCGTCGAGCATATACGGCAGCGGTTGATGGCCACCTACGGCGAAGCCATGGTGTACAAGGGCGGGCTGCAGGTGTACACGACGCTGTCCTTCCCGGAGCAGCAGACGGCGACGACCATCCTCGAACAGGGCCTCCGCGAGCTGGACAAGCGGCAGGGCTACCGCGGGCCGCTCCGCCGGAGTGCGTCGCCTGGCGAGTTTTCCGCGAAACGGGTCAACAGCGGGGCCTCGGCCGACGCGGCGTCGCGCCCCGGCGGGATCATCGAGGCCGTCGTGACGAGAGTGGAGAAGGACGGGCTTACGGTGTTGGCGCGGGGGCTGACGGGACAGATCGCCACCGACGATCTCATATGGGCCCGCCGAAGACTGAAGGGCCCCGATCCCATCAAGCACGTGAAGGACACCGGCGCCAAGACGCCAGATGAGCTGTTCAACATAGGGGACGTGATCGAGGTGCGCGTCAAGAAGATGGTGGGTAACGTCGCCCAGATGACCCTGGAGCAGACCCCCTTGGTGGAGGGCGCCCTGCTGTCGCTCGATCCCCGCACGGGAGCCGTCCGGGTGATGATCGGCGGCTACGATTTCCAACGGAGCGAATACAACCGCGCGACATCCGCCAGGCGGCAGCCCGGCTCGGCGTTCAAGCCGATGATCTACGCCGCGGCGGTCAACCAGGGGCTCTCGCCGGGGACCCCGATCGTGGATTCCGGGGTCGTCTACAACGAGAACGACGCCGATCTGGTCTGGCGGCCGGAGAACTACGACCAGCAGTTCTACGGGTTGAGCACCTTGCGCGAGTCGCTGGTGCACTCCCGCAACGCCGCGACCGTGCGCCTGCTCGAGAAGATCAGCATCCCCCCTGTGCTGGACCTCGCCCGGAACCTCGGGATCACCTCACCGCTTGCCAACGACCTCACGCTGGCGCTGGGGTCTTCGGGGGTGACGCTGCAGGAGTTGACGGCCGCCTACGGGACGTTCTTCAACCAGGGCATCCGGCTGGAACCCTACACGATCGAATCCGTGCTGGACGCGAACGACAAGGTGCTGGAGACGCACGTCCCGGATCCGCGCGCCGTGATGACGAAGGAGTCCGCGTACCTGATCACCAACATGATGGAGGATGTGATCCAGCGGGGAACCGCCCAGGCAGCGAAGGACATGGGGCGTCCTCTGGCCGGCAAGACCGGCACCACGAACGATTTTACCGATGCCTGGTTTGTGGGTGGCGCGCCGAATCTGGTGACGGGCGTCTGGGTGGGGTTCGACGAGATCCGGACGTTGGGAGACAGAGAGACCGGATCCCGGGCGGCGCTCCCGATCTGGATGAACTACATGACACTTGCGCTGGAGTCCTTACCGGTGGTGCCGTTCACCATGCCGGATGGGATCGTAGAGGTCACGATCGACCCTGCCACCGGCCTGCTGGCGCCGGAGGGGTTGGATCAGGCCATCGTCGAGGTGTATCTCAAGGGGACCGAGCCGACCAAGCAAGCCGAGATGAAGTCCTCGCCCTCTCAGTTCTTCAAGTTCGACCAGATGTAACTTCTGTCATTGCGAGCGTAGCGAAGCAATCTCAGGGATAAGAATCAGGGGCGGGGCGACTTTACTTCAAGCGCTGCACTACTTCGCGGAGTTCCCGGACCTCCTGGGCAAACAAGTCCAGGTGAGCGTCTCGCTGCGGCTGATCACCTCTGTATTTCCACAGACGCTTGAAAATGGCGAACAACTCCTTTTCCTTGGTGACGGCAAGAGCGTAGGCCGGTGTCGCAGCCTGCTCCTTGGTCACCCCACAGAACGCGTTGTCGAGGGCGTGGAACTGATTGTGGAGATCATTCAGCGACTGATCATACCCCTTGCCGCCGCGGGCGGCTTTGGCACTTGCCTCCAGCATAGTCGTGAGGTTCAAGATCGTCTCCACTCCAGTCGCCCCTTTGGCTTTCTGTAAATACTCATCGGCTCGGGGCCAGAACAGGTAGCTGCATCCACTCAAGCTGATCACCAGGATGGCTGTCGCGAGGAAACGTGTGAGTGACCGCATAGTGACCTCCGGGAATGGTTAAGGGGACTGCTCAGCCGTGGGCGTCTTTGTATTCCTCATGCCAGGCCATCTGGATGGCTTCGAGGATTTTCTCGTTGGACTTCCTCGCATCGCCGATGAAACCCGGTATGGCAGTGACCCACTGATGGAGATCGGTGAACCGGATCGTCAGCGGGTCGGTGTCCGGATGCCGCTCCATGAGCTGAAGCGCGATCTCTTCGGTATCGTTCCAGTCTAGCTCCATGGGGTCACCTTAGACGTCTGACAGCTTCTTGTCCTTCAACGCTTCCTGCAGCGTGCTGTTCATGAGCTTCTCGGCCAGGCTGTAGGAGGCCTTGTCCAGCTTCTCGATCGCCTCTCGGATGGCGCGGTGGTCGGCGCCGGCCATGGCGGACTTGAGGTTGGCGACCGCTTCCTGGACGGCTGCCCGCTCCTCGGGGGTGGCCAGGTTGCCGGCGCGCGCCAGCGCCTTCTCCGTGGCCCGCAGCATGCTCTCGGCCTCGTTCATCGCCTCGATCCGCTGGCGTTCCTGGATGTCTTGCTTCGCATAGACGAACGAGTCGCGGATCATGCGCTCGACTTCCTGGTCCGTCAGGCCGTAGGAGGGCTTGACCTCGATGGACTGCACCTCGCCCGTGCGCACGTCCCGCGCCGTGACGCTGAGGATCCCATTGGCGTCGAGCATGAAGGTCACCTCGATGCGGGGGACACCGGCCGGCAGGGGCGGGATCTTGAGCTGGAAGCGCGCCAGGCTCCGGTTGTCCTTGGCGAGCTCGCGCTCCCCTTGGAGGATATGGATGTCCACGGAGGTCTGGCCGTCCACGAACGTCGTGAACAGCTCCTTCGCGCTGGTGGGGATCGTCGTATTGCGGCGGATGAGGCTGCTCATCACGCCGCCCATCGTCTCGATCCCGAGGGTCAGCGGGGTCACATCGAGCAGCAGCATGTCCTGAATGCCGCCCGACAGGATGTCGGCCTGCACGGCAGCGCCCAGGGCCACCACTTCGTCCGGGTTGAGCTCGCAGTGGGGCGTCTTCCCGAACAAGCCCTGGACCCTCTGCTGCACGAGCGGCATCCGGGTGGACCCACCGACCAGCACGACTTCATCCACGTCGGTCGCCGTGAGGGCGGCGTCCGCGAGGGCTTGGCGGCAGGGCGCCAGGGTTTTCTCCACCAGGTCGTTCACCAGCTTTTCCAACTCGGGCCGGGTGAAAGTCCGGCGAT
>VBOF01000146.1 GCA_005877855.1 Nitrospirota bacterium
TCCAGTGTGGTTATCGAGTCCGTACTGCGAAGAACGGACCGGCGGCCCTGGCTCTTGTTGAGCAACAGCCACCGCGTCTCATCATCGTTGACCTGACTATGCCGGATATGGACGGTGTCAAGTTAGTGAGGAAACTTCGAGAGCGGCAGGTCCAGTGTGCGGTGATCGCGTTTACCGGCAGCCGGGACGAGCGATTACTCCGAGAGATTCTCGATCTCGGGGTCGTGGATATCATGGAAAAACCGGCTGATCCCGAGCGCCTTGCAGTAGCAATCCAGGTAGGTCTGATCCTCACAAGCCGGTGACCAAATGCCATGACCGCTCTGACTATGCGCACGGGACAACGCAATGGACCCTATGTCTGGCTACCAGCCCTCATCGTTGTGATGATGGTGGTCGCCCTGGTTTTTCTGGCGCGCGGCTTTTACTCCTTTCAAGCCAACGTGATCGCCACGACGGGAGAAAGCCTCGCCCTCGCAGCGTCTGACATTGCGGAGATGGTGGATCGGATCCTCTTTGAACGGTACAGCGACGTAGTCATCGCAGCCAAAGCTGCGGCTTTCCAACAAAGGGACCGCAGAACGATGACGGAGTACCTGGTTTCTTTGAAGAAAATCTACCCTGCTTATCTGTGGTTGGCTGTCACTGACTCCACCGGTCAAATCATCGCAGCCACCGACGCAGCCAGCGTCGGACAAGATCGGAACGCGAGCGATTGGTTTCAATACGTCCGCAAACAAAAAGGGGTCTATGCTCAGGATGCCCAAGTATTCAAGGAGTCGAGGGGGACCTTAGCCGTGGCGTTCTCGGCGCCCATTCACGGCCCACACGGTGAGTTCCTTGGGGTGCTGACTTCCCGTGTCGGAATCCGAACGCTGGAGGAAATCTTCCTGAAAGCAGTGCGCAGTTTCCAAGTACAGCGCGGGGCTGCAAGAATTCCTGAATACCAGTTTTTAACCAGGGACGGTGACGTCATCGCCGATTCGATCTTGAGACAAGAAGGGCAAGTGAATCTCAAACTGCTTGGCTTACCCTCCGCGCTCTTCACCGGATCGGCCGAGTCCGGTTATGTGGAGGAGATGCACCTGCGTCGCCATGTGCGGGTCGTCAGTGGGTATGCCCATACACGGGGGTATGGTGATTTGGGGGGATTCCACTGGGGGATTCTCGTACGGCTAGACCGCGACGCGATCCTGGCCTCTCTCCGATCGGACTTGCTGAAGGTCGGAATTGCCGGGGTCTTGTTGTGGTTGCCGATGGTGGCCGTGCTCGTCTGGACGACAAATCGCTTGCTCAGAGAATGGAACCAGGCGCGGCAACTTAGTCGTGATAACGAACTCATTCTCAACTCGATGGACGAGGGTATTTTTGGTCTCGACTTGGAGGGGAAGACCACCTTTGTGAACCCGGCAGTGGTGAAGATGATCGGCTGGGAGGCAAAGGAGCTGATTGGGAAGACCCAGCACGATATTCTCCACCACTCAAAACCGGATGGGACCCCCTATCCTCGGGAAGAATGTCCGATCTATGCGGCGTTTCAGGATGGCCGCGTACACCGTGTGGCGGACGAAGTGTTCTGGAAAAAGGATGGGACAAGTTTCCCGGTCGAGTACATCAGCAACCCCATTCGTAATGAGCAAGGGCAGGTGGTGGGTGCGGTGGTGACGTTTCGTGATATGACGGAGAGCAAGAAACTCGAAGACCAGTTTCGCCACTCTCAGAAAATGGAGGCAATCGGGCGACTGGCCGGCGGCATCGCCCATGACTTCAACAACCTCCTCACGGTCATAAACGGCTATTGCGCGGAGCTGGCAAGCCAATTTCAGGAAAACCAACAACTGCGTAAGAGCCTAGAGGTGATCAGCAAAGCCGGAGAGCGCGCAGCAACACTCACCCGTCAACTGCTGGCGTTTAGCCGCAGACAGGTCCTGCAGCCCAAGATTCTCGACCTCAACACAATCGTGACGAACATGGGCATGATGCTTCAGCGGACGATCGGGGAGGACATCGATCTCGTCACCGTGCTACGGCCTGGAATTGGATGGATCAAATCCGATCCGGGACAACTCGAACAGGTCATCATGAATCTGGCCGTCAACGCTCGGGACGCCATGCCTACAGGCGGGAAACTGACTATTGAGACCTCCAGTGCGGATTTGGAACATTCAGACGTCACCCAAGCCGAAGGCCTAGAACCCGGTCGGTACGTCATGTTGGCAGTCATCGACACAGGGAGCGGGATGGATGAAACGGTGAAGGCCCATCTTTTCGAACCCTTTTTTACGACTAAGTTGGAGGGTAAAGGGACGGGGTTAGGGCTCTCCACCGTGTACGGCATTGTCAAACAGAGCGGTGGCAACATCTCCGTGTACAGCGAACCGGGACATGGTACGACATTCAAGATCTACCTGCCCGCGGTCCAACAACCCAGCGAGACAGCCGAACCGAGTACCGGCAAAGCCAGGCCGCCAGGCGGCTCGGAGACGATCTTGTTGGCGGAGGACGAAGCGACCGTCAGAGAGTTGCTTGCCGACCTTCTCAGAGGAGGAGGTTACACCGTTCTCGTCGCGCGCGATAGCAAGGAGGCCTTCCAGCTTGCTGGTGATCATGCAGGGCCAATCCATCTGCTGCTCACCGATGTGGTGATGCCAGGAATAAGTGGATATGAGTTGTCTGAACGTCTGAAGTCCGCACGTCCACACATGAAGGTCCTGTATATGTCGGGCTATACCGACGTCGGCATTGTCCGCCACGGGTTGTTGAAACCCGGCCTGGCTTTCCTTCAAAAGCCCTTTCTGCCTGACGCCTTATTCGCCAAAGTGCGGGATGTGTTAGAAGCCCCCAGTCAACGCTAAGAAGCTCAGGGCGAAGAGAAAACCAGCCTATACCATTTCTGTCTCTAATGCGAAGTATGCTAAACTGCGAGCCAAAAGAAACGGGGGCTGCCCTATGCCTTTCCTCAAACTGAACGAATTTTACGTCAACGTTGAGGGCATCTTTTATGTGCAGGAGCAAGGAGAGCAATATTTGGTGTGCTTTGACAGCGGCACGGACACGCCCAAAAAATCTTTTGTCAACAAACACTCGCCCGAAGCCAGCTCGCTCATGTCCGCACTCGGCATAGCTTCACCCCCTTCCTGACGCGTAGCAGCTGAGCGCCTCCCGTACGCGCCACCGGCCTGTGAAAGAAAAACGGGGTCAGGCACATTTTCTCGGAAGAAAATGAGCCAGACCCCTGATGTCAGCGGGCCTACGAGGAGCAGCTCACGATGAGGTGCTTGCCCCAGTCGGGGGGCGGGGCGGCGTAGCGGTCCATTTCCGGCTGCTCGGCGAAGGGGTCACGGAGCAGCAGACGGAGGCGCTCGATCTCGGAGAAATCCTTCTGCTCCGTCGCCATCCGGATGGCCGTGTGGGCGAGATAGTTGCGGAGCACGTACTTGGGATTGACCCGTTTCATCCGCGCCGCCCGTTCTGCCTCTCGGCCCCCTTCGTCGCGGCTTCCCTCGGCCCAGAGACGCGCCTTGTACCGCTCGGCCCACTTGTCGAAGGCCTCCCGGTCCACGAAATAATCTCTGATCGTCTCGTTCCGTGCCTCCGGCGCCTGCTTGAAGTCGCAGAAGGCACGGAAGACGTTGGTATAGTCGGCGCCGCTCTCCCGCATCAGCTCCAGCAGGCCGCGGAGCAACGGATCGTCCCCGGGCAGCGCCTCGCGGAGCCCCAGCTTCGCCCGCATCAACTCCCCATAGTGCTCCGCAAACACCGCCTCGTAGGCGTCGAGCCCGGCCTTGATCGCCTCGTCGGGCGCCAGCGGCGTGAGGGCCTGGGCCAGACAGCGCAGATTGAAGTAGCCGATGTCCGGCTGGTTGTGGAACGCGTAGCGCCCCTGATGGTCGGAATGGTTGCAGATGAAGGCGGGATTGTAGGCTTCCAGGAACCCGAACGGGCCGTAATCGAGGGTCATCCCCAGGACGGACATGTTGTCGCTGTTCATGACGCCGTGCGCGAAGCCCACCGCCTGCCACTTGGCGATCAGGCGAGCCGTGCGGACCGCCGCCTCGTGGTAGAAGCGTGCGTAGGCATCAGGACGGCCCACCAGCTCGGGGAAATGCTGCGCGAGCACGTAGTCCGCCAGGGTCTTGAGGTGGTCGAACTGCCGTCGCCAGTAGAAGAACTCGAAGTGGCCGAACCGGACATGAGAAGGCGCGAGGCGCAGCAGCGTGGCGCCGGTCTCGACCTGCTCGCGCAGCACCTCTTCCTCGCTCCCCACCACGCAGAGGGCGCGCGTCGTGGCAATGCCCAGCCCGTGCATGGCCTCGCCGCAGAGGTACTCCCGGATGCAGGAGCGCAGGACGGCGCGGCCGTCGTCGTCGCGGGAGAAGGGCGTGAGCCCCGCGCCCTTGAGATGCAGGTCCCACTTCTCGCCCCGGCCGTTGCGGACCTCGCCCAGCAGGATCGCACGCCCGTCGCCGAGGCGGGAGACGTAGGCGCCAAACTGATGGCCGGCATAGACCATCGCCAGCGGCTCGCTGCCCGGCGGTAGGTACTGGCCCGCAAAGCAGCCGGCGAACTCCGGCCGCCTGGCCTCCTCCGGGTCGAGATCGAGCAAGGCCGCCGCTTCCGGGTTGAAGGCCACCAGGCACGGATTCTTCAGCGGCGTCGGCGTGACCTTCGCGTAGAAGACCTCGGGCAGCCGTGCAAAGGTGTTGTCGAACTGGAGCGTCTCGAGCGTTCTCAACTTAGACATCAATACATTCTAGCCCACCCTCGCCCTCTTCCTGCAAGCAGGGCGATCCGAATAAAGATCCTTCATATCGCTCAAGGATGACAGCGAGAGCGGGTGGCGCCGAGCGGGCGCCCGGGCGGAGCGCAGCGCGACTTGCTTGATTGAGGGCCGGCCAGCCGCGTCGTAGGTGCGACTTGCTTCGCTTCGCGGAGCACCCAAGATGCGCTGGCCGGTCGGCGGAGCGCCTGTCACTCGATCGTCGTGACCGCATCCGGGGCCTGCGCCTCCAGATCGAGGCCGTGGCCCTGCCAGGGCTGGAGCTTCGGGCCCTCATACCGATAGCCGCCTTTCACCGGATCGGTCGCCAACAGGAGCGGAGTATCCAGGTCCAGCAGGTCGAACCCGCCCCGTCCGAGGACGAGGCCGAACGAGCAACCCATCGCGATGCGGGTCTCGACCATGCCGCCGATCATCAGGCGCAGCCCGGCCGCGCGCGCGTAAGCCGCCATGTCCAGCGCGGCCAGCAGGCCGCTCTTCATGATCTTGATGTTGATGAAATCGGCGGCCTGCTTCTGCAAGACCTCCATCACATCGTGAAGCGATCGGGCGGATTCGTCGGCGGCGACGGGGACGCCGGTGAGGTGGCGCACCGCGGCCAGGCCGTCCAGGTCTTCCCTCGCCACCGGCTGCTCCAAGAGCACGAGGCGTCCGCCGACCCGTTTGACCCCCTGCACAAAGGCCAGGCAGTCCTCCCGCGTGAAGCCCTGATTCGCGTCCGCGATGAACGCGACGTCCGGCAACGCACGGTGGACGGCTTCCAGGCGGCGGATGTCCTGCTCCACGTCCATGCCGACTTTCGTCTTGAACAGGCGGAAGCCTCGACTGTACCAGGCGCGGGCCAGCGCGACCGTGCGCTCGAGGTCGGCGATCGGGATGGTGATATCCGTTTCGCGCTCCCGCACGTCGAAGCCGCCCCAGAAGCCCCACAGGGGGACGCCGTTGTGCCGGCAGAGGGCGTCGAGCAGGGCGGTCTCCAGCCCGCAGCGCGCAGCCGGGTGAGCGGCGGCCATGTCGTGAAACAGACGGGCGCTCTTTCTGTACTGAGCAGGCGGCTGGCCCAGCAGGGTCACCGCAAGCTGCGTGGCGACCTGAAGGCACGTTGGACGATCATCCCCGCCCACCTCGGGAAACGGCGCGATCTCGCCGTAGCCGCGCGCGCCGCTCTTCAGCGTGATCCGGACGAAGAGATTCTGCGCCGTCACCAGCCGCCCCGTCGCCACCACGAACGGGTCGGTGATGGGCACGTCAACGGGCCAGATCTCGACTTTCGTGATGATGTCCTGCGCCGGCATCGCTCGCGCACTCTACAATGTCGGGGCGTAGCCTGTCACGCGAGAATGTCTGTAAGAGAGCGGGTGGCGCCGAGCGGGACCCTGGCGGAGCGCAGCGCGACTTGCCGGGGCACCCGTTGCTCCGCTGATTGCAACGGGTCGAACGCGGAGCGCGAGCTGATGACCCGTTGCATCAGAAGAGCAACAGGTGCCCCGGTGGATCGGCGACAGGACCCGCAATCATGTGGCTGAGTAACGTTCGCGGGCTAGGATAGACTAGAATACACTATAGAGGCAGAACGCACGAGGCAGAGACCATGGACAAGCGCATCACGATCGGATTGTTCCTTGTCGCCATCCTGCTGGCCGGCGCGGTGTCCGCGGCGACGGACGGCACGCCAGGCGCCGACAGCCGGCGACTGGAGAAGGCCACGTTCGCGGGCGGGTGCTTCTGGTGCATGGAAGAGGCGTTGGACAAGGTGGACGGCGTAGTCTCCACCACGTCCGGCTATACCGGCGGCATGAGGAAGAATCCGACCTACGAGGACGTGTCGGCCGGGGAAACCGGCCACGCGGAGTCGGTCGAGGTCCTCTTCGATCCCGCCAAGGTCAGCTACGCCATGCTCTTGCAGGTCTTCTGGCACAACATTGATCCCACCACGCCAGACCGGCAATTCTGTGACTATGGACTTCAATACCGCTCGGCCATCTTCTACCACGACGAGACGCAGAAGCGGCTTGCTGAGGAATCGAAGAAGGCGCTGGTGAAGTCCAAGCGATTCCAAGGGCTGATCGTCACCGAGATCGTGCCGGCCTCGGAGTTCTATCCCGCCGAGGAGTACCACCAGAACTTCTACGAGAAGAACCCGATCCGGTACCGGCTCTACAAGTTCAACTGCGGCCGGGCCCAGCGCCTCGAGCAACTCTGGGGCAAAAAAGAATAAGCGGATGGCGCGGGCGACGCCGAGCGGGCGCCCTGGCGGAGCGCAGCGCGACTTGCTTGATTTACGGCCGGCCAGCCGCGTCGTAGGTGCGACTTGCTTCGCTTCGCGGAGCACCCAAGACGTGCTGGCCGGTCGGCGGAGCGCGAGCTTTGACCCGTTGCATTTGCGGAGCAACGGGTACCCCGGCTGCTCGGTGGCAGGACCCGCGCAGGTGGCGATCGTGATCCCTTTGGGTTAGAATAGGCGACCATGAATGCGAAACCGGCATACACCGTCGCGGTCGTCGGGGCCACCGGCGCCGTCGGCACCGAGATGATCGAGATCCTGGAGGAGCGCAAGTTCCCTGTGGGGGAGCTGCGGCCGCTGGCCTCGTACCGGTCGGCTGGCGGTCTTGTCACGTTCCACGAACAGGAGCTCGTCGTCCGGGAGTTGACCCAGGACTCCTTCGAGGGCGTAGATATCGCCCTCTTCTCGGCAGGCGCCGACATCAGCCGGGAGTACGCCCCCATCGCCGCCAAGGCCGGCGCGGTGGTGATCGACAACAGCTCCGCCTGGCGGATGGGGAAGGACGTGCCACTGGTGGTGCCGGAGGTCAACCGCGCCGACATCGCCAAGCACAAGGGCATCATCGCCAATCCGAACTGCTCCACGGTCCAGATGGTGGTCGCGCTGAAGCCCTTGCACGACCGGGCGCGCATCAGGCGGATCGTCGTGACCACGTTCCAGTCCGTGTCCGGCACCGGCAAGGAGGCCATGGACGAGCTGCTGGAGCAGGCGCAAGACCTCCTGTCCTTCAAGGAGCTCGCGCCCAAGGTCTATCCGTACCAGATCGCCTTCAACTGCCTGCCGCACATCGACGACTTCCTGCCGAGCGGGTACACGAAAGAAGAGATGAAGCTGCTGAACGAGACCCGCAAGATCATGGGCGACGACTCGATCCGGGTGACGGCGACGACCGTGCGGGTGCCGGTGTACGTCGGGCACTCGGAGTCGGTGAACATCGAGACCGAGAAGAAGCTGACGGCCAACGAGGCGCGCGCGATCCTCTGTGAGGCGCCAGGAGTCCTGCTCTACGACGACCCGGTCCACAAGATCTATCCGATGCCGATCGACGTGGCGGGGAAGGACGAGGTGTTCGTGGGCCGCATCCGCGAGGACGAGTCCGTCCCCAACGGCCTTAACCTCTGGATCGTGGCGGACAATTTGCGGAAAGGGGCAGCCCTGAACGCAATTCAGATCGCGGAAGAATTGATTGCCGCCGCCCGCTAATCGAGGTGATGCCTACGGACCTGAGCGACTTCGGGAAGATTCTGATCGGGATCGGAATCGTGATCGTCCTGATGGGCGCCGTTCTCGTCTTGGCCGGACGCCTCCCCGGTGTGTTCGGCCCGATCGGCAAGCTCCCCGGCGACATCCTGATCAAGCGTGCCAGCTTCACGTTCTACTTCCCCATCACCACCAGTATCCTGGCGAGCGTCATCCTGAGCCTGCTGGCCTGGCTCCTGTTCAGGAAATAACATGACGCGCGCGCGCACGACGGCGGCCCTCGCGCTGCTCTTTGTTGTACTGTCGGCGTCGGTCCTCGCACCCGCACAGGCGCAGGCCGGCGAGACCATCAGGATGGCCCTCTTCCAGAACGTGGAGTCGGTGACGGTGGCGTCCTCCTCGGGCCTTATCGTCCGGGCGCCGAATGACACGGTCGACTCGAGCGGGCGGATCACCGTGGCGGCCGGGCCGTCCGGACTGATCGTAGACGGCCAGCCCCTGCGATCCGACCGCCTCGACGTGCGGGGGCGCGACGGCGAGCTCACGATCAACGGGCTCACCGTGGGCAACCGGGTCATCGTCAAGCGGCAGAACGGCAAGCTGCTGGCGATCAACGAGCTGCCGCTGGAGGACTACGTGAAGGGCGTCGTCCCTTCCGAAATGAACCCCGCCTGGCATCTTGAAGCACTGAAGGTCCAGGCCATCGCCACTCGGACGTACGCGCTCTACAAGATGCGGCAGAACGCCAGGAAGGATTTCGATGTGGTGGCCTCGGTCAAGGACCAGGTGTACCTGTACCGCGGGCGCGCCGCGGCGGCGGGGCCGGCCGCGCGCGCCACCGCCGAAACCCGTGATCAGGTGCTGGCCTACCGCGACGAGCCGATTCTCGCCGCCTTCTCGTCCACCGCGGCCGGGCTGACCGAAGACGCCTGGAACGTGTGGTCTGTGGACCTGCCCTACCTCAAGGGAGTCGAATGCCCGTTCGACCTGAACTCGCCCTGGTACCAGTGGCGGACGGACGTGGGGCTCGCGATGCTCGAACAGCGGCTCCGGGACGAGGGCTTCCCCGTCGGCGTCATCGCCAGTCTCGCCCCCGCCACTTTCACCAAGGCGGGGCGGGTCGCCGAGGTCCGCATCCTGCACTCTGGCGGCGAACTCTATGTCAAAGGCGATGACCTGCGCCGCGTGCTCGGCTATACCGTGCTGCCGAGCACCCAGTTCGACTTCGACGTGGTCGGACTGCAGGTCCAGTTCGCCGGGCGCGGCAACGGCCACGGCGTCGGGCTCTGCCAGTGGGGCGCCAAGGAGCTGGCCGAGCGCGGTTACAGCGCGGAGACGATCCTGCGCTACTACTATCCCGGCACCGACATCCGGGACCTCGACAGCCTGCCTCGCCGCTGATGCGGCTGGAGGACTTCGACTATCCCTTCGATGAGTCTCTGATCGCCCAGCATCCGATCGAGCCCCGCGACCGTGCCCGGCTCCTCGTCGTGGATCGGCGCACCGGTGCGCTGGCCCACCATCGCTTCGACGACCTTCCCACGCTGCTCCGCCCGAACGACTTGCTCGTCCTCAACGACACACAAGTCATTCCAGCGCGCCTGCCGGGCCGCAAGCGGCCGAGCGGCGGCAAGGTGCAGGTGCTGCTGGTGCGGCAGGGCGAGGAGGCGAACCGCTGGCACGCGCTCGTGCGCGGCCACGTGCGGGCCGGCCAACAGGTGGAACTGCCGCACGGGGTCCTCGCGAGCGTGACCACCGCCGGAGAAGGCGGGCACGCGGTCATCACTTTCCCCAGCGGCCTGGACGTCCTCGCCTATGCGGAGAAGGCCGGGGAGGTGCCCTTGCCGCCGTACCTCCATCGTGCGCCGGTTGACGAGGACCGCGTCCGCTACCAGACCATGTTCGCGCGCCATCCCGGCGCGGTGGCCGCGCCGACCGCCGGGCTGCACTTCACGGGGCCGCTGCTGCACGCTCTGAGCGCGCAAGGCGTCAGGACGGCGTACGTCACGCTGCACGTGGGGCCGGGGACCTTCAAGCCTGTCACCTGCGAGGACATCCGCCGGCATGTGATGGACCCGGAATGGTACGAGCTGCCGGCCGCGACGGCCAAGCTGGTGAACGACACGCGGGCAGCCGGCGGGCGGATTGTCGCCGTGGGGAGTACAGCGGTGCGGGTGCTGGAGACTGCGGCACGGAAGGGATGGCCGCTGGAAGCCGGCACCGGAGAGACAAGCCTGTTCATCTACCCCGGCTTTCGCTTTTCGGTCGTAGACCTGATGCTCACCAACTTCCACCTGCCAAAGAGCACGCTCTTCATGCTGGTCTGCGCGCTGGCCGGCCGCGAGCGCATGCTGGAAGCCTACCGCGTTGCCGCCGCCGGTCAGTACCGGTTCTACTCGTACGGCGACGCGATGCTGATAGGGTAGCGTTATTCGCTGATCTTCTTGTCGCGGTTTCTCAGGTAGAAGTTGCGGACGGCGCTGTAGAGGTCGAGCGTCCCTTCCTCCACGCTCTCGAAGGTCTCCAGATTGAGCGCCCGCTCGTTGACGGTGTTCCCGACGTACCTCGCGACGCCGCCAGCGAACGGAATGAAGTAGTTGATCGGGTCCATGGCGATGTCGAACAGGTAGCCCGTACCGTCCCGGATGGTCAGCGGGGGCAGCAGCGGCAGCACCAGGTAGCGGCTCTGCCGCCAGCCCCAGACTCCGAACGTCTGCCCCGTGTCCTCGTCGCTCTTCTCGATGCCGAACTGATATTTGGCGACATCGGTCATGCCCGCGCCCCCGAGGGTGGCGTTGACGACGAAGCGCACCACCTCCCGGCCGGCGCCGTTCCATTTGCCCTGGAGCACGCTGTTCACGAACCGCTTCGGGAAGCCGATGAAGTCGAACAGATTGTGGATGAGCTGTTTCTCCCCTTCACCCACGACGACATCATAGCCTTTGGCCGCAGGCTTGAGCACGTACACGTCCAGTTCATCGTGGTTGACCGTGAACATCTTGTCGTTGAATGGCTCCCAGGGATCGTAATCGCCGCCAATCTCCTCCTCGGCGGGCTTGGCGATCTGGGCTGCGGCCTCTCCCGCCACCACGCCGATCAGACTGAGTCCCACAGCCCCCACGATCAGGATAACGGCCAGCCTCGATGCTCCGTGTCTTTCCACAAGCACCTCCTCGCGACATTGGCGGTTGCGGTAGAGTGCCTAAGCAGCCCTCAATAGTCAAGCGTGGCGTCGAGGCCCGTCACGCGGGATGCCGTTTCGCCTGGCGGCTATGACGAAAGCCGTAGAGGAAATACAGAACCAGGCCGAAGAGCATCCAGCCGAAGAACCCCAGCCAGGTGACTGCGGGCAGAAACGACATGATGCCCAGACACGCCGCCATGCCCAAAACTGGAACGGCCGGCACGAAAGGCGTCCGGAACGGGCGCTTCAGCTCGGGACGAATCCGACGCAAAACCAGCACGGCCGCGCACACCAGCGTGAAGGCGAACAGGGTCCCGATGTTGGTGAGCTCCGCGGCGACCCCGATCGGGACGACGCCCGCCAAGATCGCCACAGTGATGCCGGTGACGAGCGTGGCGTGATGGGGCGTGCCGTACCTGGGATGGACAGCCGACAACCAGGGCGAGAGCAGCCCATCCCGCGACATGGCATAGAACACCCGGATCTGTCCCAGCAGCATCACGATCAGCACGCTGGTGATCCCGGCCAACGCGCCGGTCGCCACCAGCGCGCTGCCCCATCGGTACCCGACCGCGTTCAGGGCCTCGGCCACCGGCGCCTTCACGTGGATCTTCGGATAAGGCACGATGCCCGTCAGCACCGCGGAGACGGCGACGTAGAGAAGCGTGCAGATGGCCAGAGAGGCCAGGATCCCCATCGGCACGTCGCGCTGCGGGTTCCGGGCCTCTTCGGCGGTCGTCGAGATCGCGTCGAAGCCGATGTAGGCGAAGAAGATGACGGCGGCGGCGGCGCCGACCCCCGCAAAGCCGTTCGGCATGAACGGCGACCAGTTGGCAGGGTCCACCGCGAAGGCGCCCGCCGCGATGAAGAACAGAACGACCGCGACCTTGATCGTCACGATCACGCTCGTGACCCGGGCGCTCTCCTTGATCCCGAGCACCAGCAAGCCGGTCAAGGCCAGCACGATCAGGGTGGCAGGCAAGTTGATGAGCCCTCCTTCATACGGAGCGCTGGTCAGCAGCGCCGGCAGGTGCATGCCCATGCGCTCGAGGATGCTGACGAAGTACCCGGACCAGCCGATGGCCACGGCCCCGCAGGCGATCCCGTACTCCAACACCAGGGCCCAACCCGTGATCCAGGCGAAGAGCTCGCCCATGGTGGCGTAGGTGTAGGTGTAGGCCGAGCCCGCCACCGGGATCATCGAGGCAAACTCCGCGTAGCAGAGCGCGGCCAGCATGCAGGCCGCGCCGGAAATGATGAACGACAGGACCAAGGCCGGTCCCGCGCCCGGCCGGTCGGCGTCTCCCACGGCCGCGGTCCCGACCAGCACGAAGATGCCCGTGCCGATGATCGCACCGATGCCCATCGCGGTCAGATCAAAGACGGTCAGCGCGCGCTTGAGCTTGTGTGGCTGGGTCTCGCAGTCGGTGAGGATTTGCTCGATGGACTTGGTGCGGAACGCGCGACGCACGCGTCACGAAGTCCGTCGCGCGGCGCGGCGGGAGCCGCGGGCGGCAGCGACGAGGGCCTCGAAGAGGGCCCGGTGGGCGCGGTGGCGCTGGTAGAGATACTCCGGGTGCCACTGCACGCCGATGAAGAACCGGCGGCTGCGGTCCTCCAGCGCTTCGATCACGCCGTCGGGCGCGACGGCGCTGACCGCGAGCGCGCGGGGCACGGCCTTCACCGCCTGGTGGTGCGAGCTGTTTACCCGCACAGTGCTCCGCCCGAGCACGTCGTGAAGCCGCGAGCTCGGCTCCACCGTCACCGGGTGATGCACCTCGGTCGCCGGCCCCGTCATCCGGTGAGGCAGCGCGCGCGGCACCTGCCGGTCGATGTCCTGCACCAGGGTGCCACCCAAGGCGACGTTCATGAGCTGCATGCCACCGCAGATGCCCAGCACCGGCAGGTCCCGCCGGCGGGCCTCCGTGACCAGGGCGATCTCCGAATCGGTGCGCTCTGGGCTCATGACCTTGAAAGGAAAGCGTTTGCGCTCGCCGTAGCGGCGGGGATCGATGTCGGGCCCGCTACCGGTCAGCACCAGTCCGTCCAGGCGGTCCAGGATGGCGCTGATGAAGGCCCGTTCGGTGATGACAGGAAGGATGACGGGGATGCCGCCGGCCGCTTCGACGGCCGTCACGTAGCGGTTCCGGATGAAGAGCGTGGCCTCGCTCTCGCTCCCGCCCTTGCCGGCCCCCGGGTTGAAATCCGGCGCGATCCCGATGACAGGCTTCCGCATGGGGTGGGGGATGGCTCGGCCTCCAGCCTAGCGCCCGTCGCGGGTTTTCTCCGGCGGGACACCTGTGAAGCGAAATTCTTTCTTCCCGCGCAGATGGTCCGGCGTCACGATGTAGTCGCCCTCGATCGTCGTGTACCAGACCGCTTCCGCGGATCGCTTGTCAAAGCCCGACAGTACATACGTGAACCCTCCGATGACCCCCCCCAGAATTGCTACCGCGACCTTGATGGCGCCGTACGGGACCGAGCAGATGAAGCTGGCCACGCCAAGCCCGAGGTCAGCGGCTGGATTGGAGTTGCTGTTTTGTTCAGCCGCCCATGCGACCGGGGCCAGACAGACCGACAGGGCCACGATCACCGCCACCATCCGCAGCGCGATGCGATTCATGACATGCCCTCCTGAGGTTTTCGTCCTGTGCACCCAACCACCATTCAGTTCCTTATATACAATCTTTACAGCCGATGCAAGGCAGCCTCATTTTATGCCGAGCGCCAGCACGGCTTCGTTGGGAATCCGGAGCCTGCCGTTCCGCTCGTACTGCTCCAGCGCGCGGAAGACGTCGGCTCTGACGGCCCGGCGGACGGCCGGCGAGACTTTGGCAAGCGCCCGCCGCAGGGACGGGCCCTGCTTCATCGAGTCCCAGAACTCCTCCGGGTTGTTGAAAACCCACCCCACGGTCATGCGCTCGGTACGCACCTGGCGAAAGCCCACCGCCCGCAGCGCCCGTTCCATGGCTCCCGCCTTGCCGAAGCGAAAAAAATCGGGGGCCCCAGGAGGCGGGTGGAACGCGTCGTGCCGTTCGAGGGCGCGGCGGACGATCCCCAGCGTGTTGACCTTGCTCTGCGCGCTCCAGATGGCGACGGCGACGCGCCCGCCCGGGACCAGCACGCGGTGCATCTCCGCGAGGGCGCGCTCGGCGTTCGGCATCAGCATGAGCCCGAACCGGCAGACCACCCGGTCGAAGGTCAGACTTTCGAAGGTGAGGCGCTCGGCATCCATCTCGTGGAACTGCGCGTTCCGCACGCCGAGGGCGCGCGCCCGGGCACGGGCCCCCCGCAGCATGGTCGGGGAGAAGTCCACGCCCGCTACCAAGCCGCGCGGCCCCACGCGGCGGGCGATGGTGAGGGCCGGCTCGCCCGGTCCGGTGGCCACGTCCAGCACCCACATGCCCGGACGGATCCCGGCCAGCTCGATCAGCCGGCGGCCGAACGGACGGAACTCCGGCAGGACAACGTCGGTGTAGCGACGGGAGAACTGATTCCACATCTCCCGTTCGTTCTTCTTGTAGGACTCGCCCTTCGAGGACACTGGTTGCCGCTCCGCCAGTGTCATTCTGAGCAGCGCGAAGAATCTCAAACGAGATCCTTCACTTCGTTCAGGATGACAGCGTCGAACGTCTTACACGTCCAGCTCCGTCAGGATCGCCTGCCGGATCGCGTCGGCTCTGGCCCTCGCCAGCTCGTCCAGCTCCGGCTGAAACGCCTCGGCAGGGATCGTCTGGTTCTCCTGGGTGATCCTGCCCCGGATGGCCAGGTCCAATTTGGTCCAGCAGACCTGTTGCGTGAACAGGTCGCGGACCCGCAGCTCATACTCGGCGAACGTCTCCGGTTCCACCTTCGCGCGGATCATTTCGATGAGCTCGCCCAACTGCCCGAGGTCCCGAATTCGTTCGAGCTGGGCCCGCGCGAGCTCGACCGTCACTTGGACGCCCCCCTTCCAGCTTCGCTTCTTGACGTTGAACACGCACCGCACAACGCCGGGGCGGTCCGGCGCTTCTTCCGGCCCGTAGAAAAACGTGGTGCGGAACTCGTCGGTCATCGCGCCGCAGCGTACTGAGAATCGATAGGGGAGTCAATCGGCTTGGCGCAGC
>VBOF01000147.1 GCA_005877855.1 Nitrospirota bacterium
CGTCTGCCCCTCCTAGAAGCCAAGTCCCGCGACAGCCGCCTTTGGGCGTGCTTTCCATTCTCCCTCCGGACAGGACGGCATCAGTGGGAGAGGAAATCAGGCTGGATGTGCTGATCACCAATATCGAGGACCTTGCCGAAGGCACGCTGACCATCAGTTACGATCCCAAGGTCTTGGAGTTCCGCCAGGCGTTTGAAGGTGAATTTTTACAGCGAGAGGGGACGGCCACTGTCGTGACGGCTGCGAATCCGGCGACGGGTACGGTGGCCGTCCGGCTCACGCGGGCAGAGGGATCAAAGGGTGTGAGCGGCGCTGGTGTCCTGGCCACGCTGGCGTTTGTCGCAAAGGAGTCCGGTACATCGCCGGTGGCGATCCAGACGTCACGGTTGCTGAGCGCAGCGAAGGCGCCGCTTGCGGCAACGGGCGGGCAGGGGAGTGTGAGCGTGCAGTGAAGCAGTCGGGCGTCACGCTCCTTGAACTGCTGATCACGATCACTATCATCATGGTGCTGGCGTCGGTCGCCATGCCGCTCTCCAAAGTGTCGGGGAAGCGGGCGCGTGAGCTCGAGCTTCGTCAGGAGCTCCGGACGGTCCGGGCCGCCATTGATGCTTTCAAACTAGACTGGAACCGGGACGGCGATTTGTCGCTCGGTCCCCTGTGCATCAAGAATAGGCTCACTTGCAAGGAGGCGTCCGGCGTGTCCGGGTATCCCAAGACGCTGCAGACCTTGCTGGAAGTGAAGCTGACGGGCGAAGAAGCCACCGTAAAGGGGGTGACGATCAAGCGCTACCTGCGAAGGATCCCGGTGGACCCGCTGACCGGGAAGGCCGACTGGCGGTTGCGGTGCTTCACGGATCCTCCAGACATGTCGTCCTGGTGCGGAGAGGATGTGTATGACCTGGCCTCGGCCAGCCCGGAGGTTGCGTTGGATGGGACGATGTATCGGGACTGGTGACCGCGGCTTCACGCTCCTCGAGCTGATGTTCATCGTCACGATTGTGGGGATTCTTGTGACCATGGCCGTGCCCTCCTATCAAACGTCCGTGGTGAAGGCCCGCGAAGCGGTCCTCGTGCGCGATCTCTTTACGGTCCGGGACCTGCTGGACCAGCACCGGGCCGACAAGGGGAAGTACCCGGACTCGCTGAATGATTTGGTGAAGGTCGGCTATTTGCGTGCCCTCCCGATGGATCCCTTCACGCGTTCCACGTCCACCTGGCAGGAAATTTCTGAGGTTTCGGAAGGCGGTGTGTTTGATCTCCATTCCGGTTCCGACCTCGTGGGGACCAATGGCGTGCCGTATAACGAGTGGTGATGGTGTGATGAGGAATCGTTACGCACTCCTCGCGGGGTTGTGGTGCGGTCTTGGGGTAGTCGCCGGCTGTGCCGGAAATGCTTCCGTCCGTGACTACCAAGTGACGCAGGCCGCCTTCAAGGCGGAGTCCATGCAGGCCCAACGCACCATCATGGACCTGCGTGCAGAGATGCAGGGAATTCAGCGGGAGTTGGGCGCAGCCCGCGCCACGCAGGCTCGCTTGGAAGGCGAGCTGCGGGAGGCCCAACGCCGCGCGCAGGAGTCGCATCGGGCGGTGGAAGGGCAGCGCGAGGAGCTGGTACGAACGCGAGAGGAGCGTGACCGTCTGGCTGCAATCAGCCGCGACCTGCAGGGCCAATTGGTCGAGCTGGGACGTTTGCGTCAGCAACTCGACGAGACCGGTCGCGACCAGTCGCGCCTCCAGGCGCTCGAGCAGGCCATCGAGCGGCATACCAAAGAATTGACCGAGCTCAAGTCCGCGATGCAAAAACTCCTTACGCGGTCGAAGCAGGGGCCTGCCGGTAGGAAGATGGCGGTGCCGATTTACAAAGATGTGTCCGACCAGTTTCCGCGCTCCGGCGAGTCTGGCGAGTCTGCCTCACGCACGGTGATCGTGGAGCGGGGAGATACCCTGTGGGGCCTTGCCCGCAAGCATCGGGTGCGCCTGTCGGAGCTGACAGAGGTGAACAATCTCACGTCCGACCGCATTCGTCCGGGGCAGGAGCTCATCCTTCCTAAGCCATAACCTCTTCCATGCCTGCGTTTCTCTACAGGGCGGCCCGGAATGACGGAACAACCCTTGAAGGCCAGGCCGAAGGGGAGGACGAGCAGGCAGTCCGGGCTGAGCTCGAAAGGCAAGGTTTCCTGGTCTTTCGCCTGCGGCCCCTCGGGGCGTGGCCGGCGCTCATGGGATCCCGGCTGTGGAAGAGGAAGCGCGGCATGCCCTTGCAGGAGTTTCTGGTTTTCAACCAGGAGCTCCTGGCCCTGGTGAAGGCCGGACTTCCAATACTCAGGATCTTTGACCTGTTGATCGAGCGGGCACGGCGCCCCGCGTTTCAGGCGGTCTTGCGCGCCGCGCGCCAGGACATTCGCGGCGGGACTGCCATGTCGGAGGCCCTTACCCGCCACCCGCTCTTTTTCCCAGAGCTCTACATTGCCTCGCTGAAAGCCGGCGAACAGGCCGGGAACCTGCCGGAAGTGCTGCAACGCTACATCGCCTACCTGAAGCTGGTGATGGGCCTACGCCAGAAGATGACGAAGGCGTTGGCCTATCCGGCGTTTCTGGTGATCGTGGGCGTCGCCGTGGTGGCCTTTTTGTTGACGTATGTGCTGCCGACGTTCTCGGCGATCTACGGGGAAGCCGGGACGGATGTGCCGGAAGCCACGAGGGCGCTGCTCACCCTCATCGAGGCGGTTCAGTCGCATCTCGTTGCGATTGGGCTGGCGATAGGGGCGCTGGTGCTGGCGTTCAGATGGTGGGTCCGCACCGAAACCGGCCGGGCGGTCTGGGACCGCACCACGTTGACGCTGCCGCTCATCGGCGATGTGCTCGTCAAGCACCAGACCATCCAATTTACACGGACCTTGGCGACTGTGCTGGCCGGCGGAACGCCGTTGGTGACTGCGCTCCAAACGGTCCGTGGGGCTTTGAGCAACCGGTTTCTGGCGGATGGGCTGGCCACGGCCACCGAGCGAGTGCGAGAGGGGACCACGCTCTCCGCGGCTTTGGAAGGGGTGAAGGTGTTCCCCCGCATGGCCTTGGAGATGCTGGCCGTCGGGGAGGAGACCGGCTCGCTGGACGCGATGCTGCGGGATGTCGCTGAACTCTACGAAGGAGACCTGGACCAGCGGCTCAGCCAGCTCACGACCTGGATCGAGCCGGTGTTGCTGTTGATCATGGGCGTGGTCGTCGGAGCCATCGTCATCATCATGTACCTGCCGGTCTTCCAGATGGCCGGGACTGTCAGATAGGTCGTTCCGGAATCCCTAGGTCGTCCTCCGGTAGCACGTCCGATCTCCGGAAACAGTGGCACGCGCGGGAGAAACTCGGTACAATTCTCCCAGCCACCACCCACTCACCGGAGCGCGTATGGACCTGAAAGAACCCCTCAATCAACTGGCAATCCCGCCCACGCACTTTACCCGACATCTGAAGTTCCCGGACCCTGCAAAGATCCGCATCTACGACGACACGCTGCGGGACGGGGAGCAGATGCCTGGCGTGGCCTTCTCGCCCGAGCAGAAGCTGGAGCTGGCCAAGCTGCTCTCCCAGATCGGCGTCCACGTCATCGACCCGGCCTTTCCGGCCGTCTCCGAATCCGACCGGAAGGCTTTGCAACTGATCGTGCAGGCACAGAAGCGGGGCGAGATCCGTCGGGACATCGAGGTGCTGGCCATGTGCCGGAGCCTCAAGGAGGACATCGACGCGGTCGTGGATACCGTCACGGCCGTCGGAGCCAAGCCGGACGACGTGAGCGTGCTGGTGCTCTCGACCTTGTCGGACCTGCACCTCAAGTACAAGCTCGGCAAGACGCTGTTGCGCCGGGCGGGCCAGCCGGAAGATCAATGGCTGGCGAAGCCGGTGGACTACTATAGGGAGCAGAACCTGGACCTGATCACCGGCGCCATCCGTTACGCCCGGGAGCGCGGGTTCTCGCGCGTGGAGTTCGCCGCCGAGGATGCGTCGCGGTCGGACGTCGCGTACGGCGAGGTCTGGGCCAAGGCCTGCGTGGCGGCCGGCGGGACGCGGATGTGCTTTTCGGACACCTGCGGGGTGTTCACGCCCGAGGGGGTGGATCATTACATTCCGCGGTTGGTGAAGGTCCTCGGACCCGTGCCGATGACGGCGCACTTTCACAACGACTTTGGCCTGGGGGCGATCAACACGGTGCGGGCCATCAGCCACGGAGCCTTGTATGCCGGGGTGACGGCGAACGGCATCGGCGAGCGCGCCGGCAACTGCCCGCTGCATGAATTCGTCATGATCCTCAAGATGCTCTACGGGGTCACGCTGCCCGGCTTCCGCTACGACCTCTTGACCGAGCTGCGCCGCAAGGTCGAAGTGTATTCGGGCATCCCCCTCCAGCCGCACGAGCCGATCGTGGGCGAGGGAGTCTTCAAGCACGAGTCCGGGATCCATACGGCCGCCATCGCGATCCATCCCGCCATCTACCAGTTCATCGCCGAAGAATCGGTCGGGGGCGAGCAACGCTTTGTGTTCGGCAAGCATAGCGGGGCCGCTGCGGTGGAGTCCGTCCTGGCCAAGCACACCAAGACGTTGCGGGAGCGCGGCGTGGAGATCAGTCCGGACCTCGTCAAGCAGGTCCTGGATTCTGTGAAAGCCCTGCGCGAGCAGTTGCTGCCCGAGAAGGGCTATCCCGAGGCCATCGAGAGCCATTACCGGCACTACTACGCCCTCGGCCTGTCCGAGGAGCGGATCGTCGAGCTGGCGCTGGAGGCAAAGAAAAAGGGGACAGTCCCCTTTTAGGGATGGGGACTGTCCCCGTGAGCGAGGCGCCCGCACTCATCCTTCCTGACAAGACCCGCTCCATCGCCCGCGATCTCCGGCGCACGCTCGGCGCCGACAAGGTCAAGGACGACTTCCCGACCATCACGGCCTACTCGGTCGACGCCAGCATCTACAAGGTTGTGCCGAAGGCTGTCGTGACGGCCGAGACCGAGGAGGATATTGCCGCCACGGTCGCCTACGCGGTGTCCGCCGGCGTGCCGATCACCCCGCGAGCCGCGGGCACGAACCTCACCGGCTCGGCGGTCGGCGAGGGGATCATCCTCGACTGCGGGCGGATGAATCGCATCCTCGAGTTGAACGTCGAGGAGCGCTGGGTGCGGGTCCAGCCGGGCCTGAACCTGAACGAGTTCAACAAGAAGCTCGAGCCGCACGGCCTCATGTTCGGGCCCGATCCTTCCAGCCGCGACATGTGCAAGCTGGGCGGCATGCTCTCGAACAATTCGGCCGGTCCGCACACGCTGCGCTACGGCTCGGTCAAAGACAACGTGCACGCCCTCCGCATTCATCTCACCACTGGCGCGTGGCTGGATGCCGAGATGCTGGCCGACGGCGATTCCGCGACCGACGCGCTGCTGGCCGCCCACTCGCCGCTTGCCGAGACCCTCACGCTGGTCCGCGCGCGCGCCGACCTCATCCGCAGCAGGAAGCCCAAGGTCAGTAAGAACAGCACCGGCTACAACCTGTTCGGGCTCGTGGACGGCCTGGATCAAGGCCTCGTGGACCTGCCAAAGCTCTTCGTCGGCAGCGAAGGTACGCTGGGCGTGATCAGCGAGGCGACGCTCAAGCTTGTCGAGAAGCCGACGGCGACGGCGACCGCGCTCATCCATTTCCGTCACCTGGAGGAGGTGGGCCAGGCGGTCTTCGACCTCCTGCCCCTGACCCCGATGGCACTGGAAGTGCTGGACGCCAACACGCTCGATCTGATCGGGCGTGCAGCCCACAGCGTGCCGGCTGATGCGGCGGCCATGCTCCTGGCGGAGTTTGATGGAAGCCTTCTTCCCATTGCCGCGATTCTGGATCAGGTCAAGGCGATCTGCCGGAAGTACCGCCTCTGCCAAGATCCCACGATCGCGGTCGAACAGGAGCACCAGGAGCAGCTCTGGAAGGCCCGGAACGCCCTCTACCCGACGCTCTACCGCTACGATGTGAAGAAGAAGCCCATCAACTACGTGGACGATGTCGTCGTGCCGGCCGATCGGATTGCGGAGCTCGTGTCGTACCTCTCCACATTCTTCAAGAACCAGGATGTGAATGTCGCCATCTTCGGCCACATCGGCAACGGCAACGCCCACATCGTGCCCCTCCTGGACGTCAGCGACCAGCACGATTTCGAGGCGATGGTCGCGGGCTATCATGAGATCCACCAGACGGTCGTCACGCGGTTCGGCGGCTCCATCTGCGGCGAGCACGGGGACGGGCGCGTGCGCGCAGAGTTCGTGCCCAAGTACTTCGGGGAGGAGCTCTACACGCTCTTCAAGCAGGTCAAGGCGGCCTTCGATCCCCGGAGCGTCCTGAACCCCGGTGTCAAGATCAGCACCACCCCCTTCACCGAGCACATCGACTATGTGCGGCTCTCCAAACCCTGCGCGACGTGTGGAAAGTGCAACTCGGTGTGCCCGGTCTACGACGTCTTCCAGTCGGAGGATATGAGCTCGCGGGGCTGGTTCGAGATCGTCACGGCGCCGGGCTACGAGTATCTCAATTCGAAGCGGGTGGTGGAGGCCTGCGTCAACTGCAAGTCCTGCCGGACGATCTGTCCGGCCGGGGTGGATGTGTCTGACCTCATCTTGCAACGGCGGGCCGAGCATCCCAACAAGCTGGCCGGGGGCATCTTCGCCTGGCAGGGGAGGCCGTGGCTCTTTGAGCCGTTTATCAAACTCATGGGAAGGACGCAGGGGCTGTGGGATCGGCCTCTGCCGCGCAAGTTGCTGGAACTGGGGTTTGCGCCCGTGCTGCGGTTTCTTGCCCCGACGGCGAAGCTGCCGGCAGACATGGTGTTGCCGAGGCTGGCGCCACGGCTGCTTCGCGAGCGGCACGCCGAGTTGACGGAAGAGCAAGGACACCAGGGCCCGGTGGCCTACTTCCACGGGTGCGCGGCCAACTATTTTATGGATGGCGTGGGCGATGCGGTGATCGCCGTGCTGCGAAAGAACGGCATCGAGCCGGTCCTGCCTCGGCAGCAGTGCTCGGGGACGCCGATCGAAACCTACGGCCACTTGGAGCGCGTGAAGACCTACGCGAGGTTCAATGTCGCATCACTGAGTCGATACGAGAAAATCGTGACCGGCTGCGCCTCCTGCACGTTGAGCCTGAAGGACTATCCGAAATGGCTCCAGGGCGAGGAGCGCAAAAAGGCCGAGGCCGTTGCCGGCAAGGTCAAGCACATCTCGGAGTTCCTGGCGGGCGAGGGGTTGAAAGTCCGGCCGACCAAGCCCTGCCCGAAGACCGTCACCTACCACTCGTCATGCCACCTGCGGGCGGCCGGGGTGAGCAAGCCGCCGCGGGATCTGATCAAGCGCATCCCCGGGGTGACGTTCGTCGAGATGCGGGACGCCGACCGGTGCGCCGGCGGGGCGGGGACCTTCATGCATGATCCAGCTCGAGAACGGCCTACGCGGCGAAGTGGACGTGCGCCACATCGCCGAGTTGCTCCGAGAGGCGTATGAATGATGAGCCTGCCCCCCACCCTTACCCTCCCCCTCATGGCCCATTGCAGCTTGAGGAGCAATGGGCGCCCCGGAGGGATGGGTGGGGGTGCGTTCCTGTGGGTTCTTCTTGAACTTTAAGTTCCAGAAGTCCGACTACATTGCCATCGGGTTGGCGCTGGCCGTCATCATCGTCCTCATGCTGCTGCCCTCGCCCAAGGACAACAACCCGCCCGCCCCGCCGGATTCCAAACACCGAGCCCTCAAGATCGAGAAAGACTGTGTGGTGTGTCACGCTCCGCAGGGAGAGCGCCCGTTGTCTGCAAAGCATCCCAAGCGCCAGGACTGCTTCCGCTGCCACCGGATGGGAGGAGCGTAACAGTCTCACAGACTCAATAAATACGGGTTGACAGACTGATCTCTCCCGCGTAGTATGAAGCATGACGTGTTGAGCTCCGCTGGCTATCCGATCCCTCGCGTTTCTTGATCCTTCCTGACGCGAGCGATTCCCCGGTCTCCGCCGCTCCGACGCCCGAGTCTCTCTGAAACGGTGTGCCGACACTTTGAGCTGTGTCGGCCCCCGAAGGAGGTCCGCAGTTGAACTGCCTACGTTGTCATGGATTGATGGTGCCTACCCGGTTGGAGGAAGCGGTCGGCGCCACAAGCGGCGAATCCATCTCCGGGTGGAAGTGCCTGCTGTGTGGTGAGGTCATCGATTCCGTCATCGCGGCCAATCGAAAAGGTCACCAGGAACCGATGGCTGGCCGGGCCCGTCTTCCCTATGGCACCGCGCTGGCAAAGTCTCATGGTCCCAAGGACCTACCATGAACGAGACTGAATTAAGCGAGTTACTGACCGCGCCGGGCTTCTTCCGATTCCTGGCCCAACAGGCGAAGCTGAGCCCTGAGGAAGTCAAGCGGATCTACCTGCGCGGGAGGCCATGGGGGCTGTGGCCGCCGGACCTGGACTTAAGTCGTGAAGCTGCCGAGACCGGCGTCGATGTGTTCACGTACCTTGCCGCACTGCAACCGCTGCTCGACATGGATTCAAAGCAGAAAGAGGCGCAACTTGCTGCCTACGAGACCACGCTGACGGTGGATGAAACCACGCAGCCGATCCCGGCTGTTCGTGCGCACGTGGAGAAGATGGCCAACTGAAGATGGAGCAGGACAAGGCGGCCGCCATCGCGAAACTTCAACGCACCATTGTCGCGGAGAATGAACGACGCAAACGGAGCTGATCCCTTCAAAAGGTGCCCGCCAGAGCCTGTAGGTCGTGAGAAGAACCGGTGATTAGGAATTTAATTTAAATAATTTGACAATCAGGGTTTTATCCAGTATACTCTTATACAGTCATCGCCGAGACGGTCCGGCGGCGATGGCGTCAACGATACTCCGGACCCGCGATCGCATCGCGCTCAGGTCCTGTTTGGAGCAGTTTCCCTCCCGATCCTGACTCCCCTCGGTTCTCTGACCCCGTATAAATGCGATCCAAAAAGAAAGGATAGTTTTGTGCAGACGACTGTGCAAAGTAGTTTCAAGGGGCTCGGCTTGTCCGAGGCCCTGTTACATGACCTCAACAAGGCGGGGTTCCATGAGCCTACGCCCATCCAGGCCCAGGCCATCCCGCCCGGGCTCGCCGGGCGCGACGTGCTCGGCTGCGCGCAGACCGGCACGGGCAAGACCGCGGCCTTCGTGATTCCGATGATCGAACGGCTGGCCGGGACGACCGACAGCCATCCGCGCGGCTTGATCCTGGCCCCTACGAGGGAGCTGGCCATCCAGATCCAGGAGACGATCGCCAAGCTGGGCCGAAGCCGGCGCGTCTTTGCGACGACGCTCGTGGGCGGTGCCGACATGAACGCTCAGATCCGGGGCCTGCGCCAGCGTCCGGACATCCTCGTGGCGACGCCCGGTCGCCTCTTGGACCACATGTGGAACGGGACCGTGAACCTGATCAAGATGCAGATCCTGGTCCTGGATGAAGCGGACCGCATGCTGGACATGGGGTTCGCGCCTCAGATCAACCAGATCCTCGAAGCGCTTCCAGAAGAGCGGCAGACCTTGCTCTTCTCCGCGACGATCCCGACCGACTTGGCCGATCTCGCGCGAGCCAGCGTGAAAGACCCCGTCCGGGTCATGGTAGCGAAGCCCGCGACGCCGGCCGAGCGGGCCGAGCAGGCCCTGCACCACACGAGTCGGGAGGACAAGACCAAGTTGCTGCTCACGCTGCTCGATGCGGACCGCGATTCGGTGCTGGTCTTCACGCGCACGAAGCATGGCGCGGATCGGCTGGGACGGGCGCTCGGCAACGCCGGCCACAAGGTGGCGGTCATCCATGGCAACCGGAGCCTGTCGCAGCGGCGGGCGGCGCTGGAAGGATTCCGGCGCGGCACATTCCGGGTGCTTGTGGCGACGGACATCGCGGCCCGCGGCATTGACGTCGCGAACATCGGGCACGTCGTGAATTACGATTTGCCGAACACGCCGGAAGACTACATCCACCGGATCGGCCGCACCGCCCGCGTGAAGGCGAGCGGACGGGCCACGAGTTTCGTCACGTCGGATGACCACATCCAACTGCAAGCCATCGAGAAGCTGCTGGGGCAGCCGATCCCGCGTGCGTTGGATAGCGCGCCGCCCGCACCGAGCACGAGACACAACGGGCAGCGAGACGCCGGGCCGGCCCGGCCCTCTGGGTTCAGACCCAGACGACCAGTCCACGCCAGGCCGTCTCACAGGGCGTAAGACGGGGGAGCGACGATAAGCGTACGGCCTCCGGAGGGCAACCTCCGGAGGCCGTTCTGTTTATGCATCACGGCCTCAGGCGGGACTGGTTGATCGAGAGGACGCGGCCCCCGCTGAACGTGAGCTCCACGATCCAGTCGCCGCTGGAGTACACGAAGCGGTTCGTGCCGAAGATGGGCCAGAACGGATAGGGCGAGTTGAACGGGTAGGCGGTGCCGATGTACGTCGTTTGGGGCAGCCCGGCGCGTCCCAGCACCTCCGCTTCGGTCATGCCCACCGACAGCATCCGGTAGGTCTCAAACGGGATCTCGCCGACCGGCGCCAGCATTTCGATCGCCGGAGGCATTGGAGGCGGAGTGCTGATGACGATGTTGATGGTGATCGGCAGGGACGAAGGCGGCGCCGTCGGCTCTTGCGGCGCTGCTGTCGGCTTCGGGACTTCCTTCTTCGCCTCGACGGTCCCTTTGAAGAAGCCCAACTCGGTGCGGAGGCGGTATTGGCTGCAGCCGGCCAGGTCCTGGCTCTTGTTGGTGAACATGATGCTGCCGTCCGCCCGGTTGCACGTCCAGAGCTCGGATTCGGCGGAAGCCGAGAGCGGCAGGAGCAACGCGGAGAAGAAAACGACGAGGAGAGGAATGCCGGCGCGCGACATAGTGGCTGTCCTCAGCACCGCGGCGAAACCCTGTAATAAATAAGCATACCTGTTTGCTCCGGGCGGCGCAAGCCCGCTTTCTCACCCGCCCACCCCAGGCGCGCCGAGGCGCGCCCCTTCCCGTTAGAGCAGCTCCACAGTGCCGTTGAGCGCGTTCACCTTCACCCGCCGGCCGGTGGCGATGCGAGAGGTCGCGCCCTCCACGCCGACGATCGCCGGCAGGCCGATCTCGCGGGCAATGACGGCTCCGTGGCTCAGCACGCCGCCGATCTCGGTGATCAAGGCCCCGGCCGTGAAGAACAAGGGCGTCCAGGCGGGATCGGTATAGCGGGTGACCAGGATCTCGCCTGGGCGCAAGTCGGCCCGGTGCGGGTCCGTGATCACCCGGGCGATTCCTTCGGCTTTGCCGGGGGAGACCGATGTCCCGTGCAAAACCTTCTCCGGGCTGGTCGCCGCAGGGGGCGCCTCCGCGGCTGGCTCGACTTCACGGGTGCCGATCAGCAGCGAGGGGGGACGCAGCTTCGTCCATTCCTGCCATTCGCGCTCTCGTGCCTTCAGCATCTCGCGTCTCCACGAAGCGATCCCTGTTTCGGCCCAGGAACGGACCATATTCAACTGCAGCCAGAAGACCTCGTCGGCCGTCTTGAGATGGCCGGCCAAGGCGAGCCGGCTTCCGAGTTCCAGGTAAACCTGTCGAGCGTGGGCGAATCCGATCAGCCAGACGTACTTGGCGGCTTCGCGGAACGGGAGCCACAGGACATAGCGATCGTAGAGCCACCCGAATACCCATTGCAGGGGCCTGGGCAGGATGGACCGGATCATCGCGGCAGCTTCTTCGCGGCGGCGGACGCCCTGGGACAGCAGTTCAGGCGGTGTCGGGACGTCGCTCGGGTGCCGCAGGTAATTGGCGACGGCCTGCAGCAGAAAGGTGGGGTCTTCGGCCCAGCGCGGCGTCGAGAGATCCAGTTCCACTTCCCCGCGGTGGCCATGCCGCGCGAGGAATCTTTCGAAGCGGCTCCACCAACGGCGTCCGGCCTCCGTTGCCTGGAGGACTGTGGTCAATTGGTCGGCCGGGGTCTTCTCGAAGACGGCAGCCAGGGGGCGGGCCTCCTGGGCCAAGGCCCACAGGTCCAGCGAAATGACGGTGGTGGGATTGTTGGGAATGCCTTTTCCCAGGTCGGCGAGCAGCGAGGGGGAAACGTGCCGCGCGCAGAGCCGCTGAATGGCCGTGTGGAGGAACATCGCAACGCCCAAGTGGCGGAGGCCGTCCCTGGTCGGGTCGTCTTCGTGCTCGAGCCACTGCTCCATCTCGGCAAGCAGCGCGGCGGGCGATCCCTGTTCTACCGGGCGCCGCGTCAGTTTGCGCAGACGGTCGGTCCTGCTCTGGTAGGCGGCGAGCAACTGCACCGGCGTCTGGCGACGGAGGAGCCAGCCCAGCGAGCGCAGGCCCATTCGGACATAGGCCAGGTGCAGGCGCGCCCGCGCCTGCGGCGGAATCGGGACGGGGCGCAGCCGTCCGGCCCGCGCGAGCTCGATGATGGCCTTGCCTTTTGCCTGGTCGACGGCTTCCAGGCTGTCCAAGTGATAGCGGACCGCAGGCATGTTCAGGTACACGGAGAGGTCCATGTAGGACCGGCCGGCGACGAAGGCGATCGGGTTCAGGTCCAGAACCAGCGGGTCGGTACGCGACAGCCCCGCAAACTGGCTTTCCAGGATCGGGCCGACGTAATTGGCAAGATAATCCTTGACCAGTGGCTTGGCGACGAACGGCAGGACCTCCCCGAAGTTGATGTCGGAGAGCACGCCGTCGGTCTGCCCGGCCGCCAGCAGCGCCGTCCTCTCCACGGGCCAGTCCTTAAACTTCCCCTCCCCCCTTGCGGGGGAGGGTGCGGGTGGGGGGGAATCCTCATTCCGTTCGTGCTGATTGCGGCGCATGTCGTACGTTTATCAGGTCTCTCCCGCGCGCGCAAGCCGATGCCGGATCGCTCGAAGGAACGATGAAAACGAGCGCGACACCGTTCAGCGAGTAGCGTGGAGGGGCTATTTCTTCTTGAAGAGGTTGTCAAAGGCGCGCCGAGGGTCTTCAGGGCGTGCTGACCCCGACGCTGTCTCGCGCTCGACCGTGACATGCAGCGAAAAAAACGTGCACACATTGCGAGCGCCCTTATTGGCGATGCGCTCCGGCACAGGCTGGGTGCACTCAAAATGCTGGCCAGGGTCGAAGTGAGCGCATTGCCGGCAGGAATGGAGTTCTGCCCTGCACTTGGGACACTGGCCGAGCGGATCGGTGAGAGGCGGGAGTGGTGTTCCGCAGTCCACGCAGCGGGAGACGGTCCGGGTTTGAGGCATCGCGGGCGGGCCCGATCGGGAAGGCTCCTTGGGCTTTCCCGGCCGCTCCTTCTCGTGTTCTCTATAGCCCCGCTGGCCGTATCTTCTGTCTTCCATGGCCGTCCCCCCGGGTTTCCGCCTACTCGCCGCCCAGCACCCCCATGCGCCGGTACTTCTTAAAGCGCCGTTGGAGGAGTTCGTCGAGCGGGAGCTCGAGCAGCGCGCTGAGGTGGGCCTCGACGGCCTTCTTCACGGCGCCGCATATGGCGGTCGGGTCCCGGTGGGCCGCTCCGGGCGGCTCGGGCAGGATCTCGTCGATCACACCGAGGCGCAGCAGGTCCTCGGCGGTCATCTTGAGCGCCTCCGCCGCGTCCGGCGTCTTCTTCGGATCGTCCCAGAGGATCGCCGCGCAGCCCTCGGGGGAGATCACCGAATAGACTGCGTGCTGCAGCATCAGCAGCCGGTCGGCCACGCCGATCGCCAGGGCTCCCCCGCTGCCGCCTTCCCCGATGACGACGGACACGATCGGGACCTTGAGCGAGGCCATCACCTGGAGGTTTTTTGCGATGGCTTCGGCCTGGCCACGTTCCTCGGCGCCGATGCCGGGATAGGCGCCGGGCGTATCAATGAAGGTGATGACCGGCTTGTTGAATGTCTCGGCCAGGCGCATCAGGCGGAGCGCCTTGCGATACCCTTCCGGGTTGGGCATCCCGAAGTTCCGCTGCACCCGCTCTTTCAGCGTCTTGCCCTTTTGCTGTCCGATCACGACGACGGAGCGGCCGTTCAGGCGGGCGAGCCCCCCCACGATGGCGTGGTCGTCGCCGTACAGGCGGTCGCCGTGCAGTTCCAGGAAGCTGTCGCAGATCCGCCCGATGTAGTCGACCGTGGATGGCCGTTGCGGATGCCGGGCGACCTGCGTGCGCTGCCAGGGGGTGAGGCGGGCGTAGATCTCCGCCTGGAGCTGGTAGAGCTTCGCGCGGAGCTTGCGGAGATCGTCCTGCACGCCGGGCCGACTCTGGCCCGCGGCGGCCAGCTTCTCGATCTTCTCCTCAATCTCCGCGATGGGTTTCTCGAAGTCTAAGTATTCGCGCATGAGCTGTGGCTAATCGAGTGAGATCGTGCCCTGGCCGATGAGAGCTTCGACGTCGCCGATGAGCTGGGTGCTCGGCAGGACGCGCAGGGCCGGGCCGACCGCGATCACGGATTCGGAGTGGTCGGGGATCGCGAGCGTGAGAGTGACCGGGCAGGGGCCGGCATGGCGGTGGAGCACGTCCCGGAGCTGGCGCAGCGTCTCGGCCGACGTGGCCTGCGTGGTGACGCGGATCGAGACGCATGAAACGCTTTGCGCCTGGAGGTCGGCAAGGCCCGCGAGCTTGGTCGCCTTGATCCGGGTCGCCTTCTCGCCCCGGTCCAGCGTCCCGCTTACTTGGATGACCGATTCCGGGAGGATGAGGGCGGCCGCTGTTTTGTATAAGTCGGGAAAGGCGATGACTTCGACGGTGCCGTGCAGGTCCTCCAGCGTCAGATAGGCCATGCGGTCGCCTTTCTTCGTGATGGTCTGGCGGACGGCGGCGATGATCCCGCAGAGCTTGACCTCCTTGGCGTCCGCGACCTCGCTGAGCGCGTCGGTGCTGGCGGTCGAGAACCGGCTGATGGCCTCCGCGTAGCGGGCGAGGGGATGGCTCGTGATGTAGAACCCGATGAGCTCCTTTTCATACTTGAGCAGCTGGTCCTTGTCCCATTCCGGCACGTCGGGCAGGCTCTCATCGAACGGCAGCGTGCCGCGCCGCCCGCCCTGGCCGTCCGGGGACTCGAAGGCGGCGAAGATGCTCGTCTGTCCGCGGGACTCTGCCTGCTGAGCGGCCAGGGCTTGGTCCACGGTCCGGTCCAGGACGGCGGCGAGCTGGGCGCGGCGCGCGCCGGTCGAATCGAAGGCGCCGGCTTTGATCAGGCATTCCAGCGCCCGCTTGTTGAGCTTGCGGACGTCCACACGGTGGCAGAAGTCGAAGAACGAGACGTAGGGGCCTTGCACCTTCCGCGCGTCGAGGATCGCTTCAATCGCGCCTTCGCCCACGTTCTTGATGGCCGCCAGCCCGAATCGGATGCCCTCCTGCGTGACCGTAAAGTCCTTGTCGCTCTCGTTCACGTCCGGGGGGAGCACCTTGATCCCGAGGTCGCGGCACTCGTTGATGTAGCGCACCACCTTGTCGGTGTTGCCCATTTCGCTGGTGAGGAGCGCCGCCATGAACTCGGTCGGGTAGTGCGCCTTCAGGTAGGCCGTCTGGTAGGTGACCAGCGCATAGGCCGCCGCGTGCGACTTGTTGAACCCGTAGCCGGCGAACTTCTGGATCAGCTCGAAGAGCTTCTCCGCCTTCCTCTCCGTGAGCTTCCGCTTCTTTGCGCCCTCGATGAACTGCGTCCGAAGCTTGCCCATCTCCTCCGGTTTCTTCTTGCCCATGGCGCGCCGCATGAGGTCCGCTTGGCCCAAGGAGAAGCCGGCGACCTTGTTCGCGATCGCCATGACCTGTTCCTGGTAGACGATCACCCCGTAGGTCTCCTTCAGGATCTCCTCCAGGACCGGCACCTCGTACGTGATCGGGACCTTTCCCTGCTTGCGCTTGATGAAGTCGGGGATCAGGTCCATGGGGCCGGGCCGGTACAGGGCGATGATGGCGATGATGTCCTCGAAGCGGTCGGGACGGAGTCCGGTGAGCAGATCGCGCATGCCCGCGCTCTCCAACTGGAAGAGGCCCATGGTCCTCCCGGAGGACAGCAGCGCGAAGACCTTCGGATCGTTCAGTGGCAGATCGGCAACGGAAAACGGTTGAAGGGGCGCGTCTTGGCGCTTGGCCTTGATCAGGCGCTCGGCGTGGGCGATCATCGTCAGGGTCTTGAGCCCCAGCAAGTCGAACTTCACCAGCCCGACCTTCTCGACGTCCCCCATCGGATACTGGGTCACGATTTCGTCGGTCTCTTTGGAGCCTTTGTAGAGCGGCACGTGGGCCGTCAGGCGGTCCTGCGCGATGACGACGCCGGCCGCATGGGTCGAGGCGTGGCGCGGCGACTTCTCCAGGGCGCGCGCCGTCTCGAAGACCTCGCGGATCTTATGATCGGTCTCCACCAGGTCCTTGAGGCGCGGCTCGGTCTCCAAGGCCGCATCCAGGGTGATGTTGAGCTGATCGGGGACCAGCTTGGCGATGCGGTCCACTTCCGCGTAGGGCATCTCCATCACGCGGCCCACGTCGCGGATCGCGGCCTTCGCCTTCATCGTCCCAAACGTGATGATCTGGCAGACGTGGTCCTTGTCGTACTTCTCGACGACGTAGTTGATGACTTCCTGGCGACGGTCCATGCAGAAGTCCATGTCGATGTCAGGGAGGGAGATGCGCTCGGGGTTGAGGAAGCGCTCGAAGAGCAGGCCATACACGAGCGGGTCCAGGTCGGTGATGCGCAGGGCGTAGGCGACGAGGCTGCCGGCGCTCGAGCCGCGCCCGGGCCCCACCGGGATGCCCCGCGAGCGGGCGAAGTTGATGATGTCCCAGACGATCAGGAAGTAGCCCGCGAACCCCATCGAGGTGATCACGGTCAGCTCGTCCCGCAGGCGCTGACGGTACTGCGCTTCCGGGAGGCCCGACGGCCGCTCGCGCAACCGCTCCGCCAGGCC
>VBOF01000363.1 GCA_005877855.1 Nitrospirota bacterium
ACCCCTAGGCTCCTGAATCCCCCACGAGTGCCGTCGAGGAGCTGGCCTCCGGCTCCGCGAGCGGCGGGGCCGCTTCTTTTTCTTCCTGGTCCAACACGAACGTGTCACGGTAATCGGCCAGGCCTGTCCCCGCCGGAATCAATCGGCCGACGATGACATTTTCCTTGAGCCCCAGCAAGTGATCGATCTTGCCGTTGATGGCCGCCTCCGTGAGGACCCGCGTGGTCTCCTGGAAAGACGCGGCGGAGATGAAACTTTCGGTCGTCAACGCCGCTCGCGTGATGCCGAGAAGCACCGGCTTGGCCATTGCCGGCTTGCCTCCTTTGGCGACGAATTTTTCGTTTTCCTCGGCGAACACGAACTTGTCCACCTGGCTCCCGGCCAAGAAATCGGTGTCGCCGGGGTCCTCCACCCGCACCTTGCGGAGCATCTGGCGGACGATGATCTCGATGTGCTTATCGTTGATCGTCACGCCCTGGAGCCGGTACACCTCCTGGACCTCGTCGACCAGGTATTTCTGGAGCTCCTTGGGCCCCTTGATGTCGAGGATGTCATGCGGGTTTGCCGAGCCGTCCATGAGGGGCTCGCCGGCCTTGACCCAATCCCCTTCCTGCACGTTGATGTGCTTCCCCTTGGGAATCAGGTACTCCTTGGTGTCGCCCATATCGTTGCGCACGACGATCTTGCGCATCCCCTTGACGTACCCGCCGAACTCCACCGTCCCGTCGATCTCGTTGATGATGGCGTGCTCCTTGGGTTTGCGGGCCTCGAACAGCTCGGCCACGCGCGGCAGTCCGCCGGTGATGTCCTTGGTCTTTGTGGTTTCGCGTGGGATCTTCGCCAGCACGTCGCCGGGATGCACGGTCTGCCCTTTTTCGACGAAGATGTGCGCCCCCACCGGCAGCATGTAGCGGGCGACCGTACTCGTGCCTGGCACTTTGGCGGTCTTGCCGGCCTCATCCTTGATCGAGATGCGGGGACGATACGACGCGCCCGGATGGTCGATGATGACCTTGCGCGACAGGCCGGTCACCTCATCGAGCTCTTCCTTCATGGTGACGCCTTCCATGATGTCGCCGAACGCCACCCGCCCGCCGACTTCGGTGAGGATCGAGAGGGAGTACGGGTCCCACTCGACGAGTCGCTGACCCACTGCGACCTTGCCCCCGTCCTTGACCTTGATCTTGGCCCCGTAGACCACCGGGTACTTCTCGCGTTCCCGTCCGGACTCGTCATGCACGGCGATCTTGGCGTTGCGGCTCATGACGACCCAATCCCCATCCTTGTTTCTGACCGCGATCGCCGGGTTGGGAATGTCGGCGTTCTTCTTGGAATCGTAACTTAAGTAATGGATGGTCCCCGCATGCTTCGATTCCAACGTCGTCTGCTCGACCACCTTGCTGGCGGTGCCGCCGATGTGGAACGTCCGCATCGTCAACTGCGTGCCGGGCTCGCCGATTGACTGGGCCGCGATCACGCCAACCGGCTCGCCCCGTTCCACCAGTTTGCCTCGTGCCAGGTCACGCCCGTAGCACATCACACAGACTCCGCGACGGGACTCGCACGTCAGGACGGACCGGATCTTGACCCGATCCAACCCGGCCTCCACGATCGTGGCGGCCTTTTCCTCCGTGATCTGTTCGTTGGCGCCGACGATGAGTTCACCCGTGACCGGGTCGCGCACGTCTTCTGCCGCGATGCGGCCGAGGATGCGCTCGCCCAGTTGCTGGATGATCTCGCCGCCCTCCACCAGCGCGGTGACGTAGATGCCGTCTTGGGTGCCGCAATCATCCTCGCTGACGATGACGTCCTGCGCGATATCCACGAGGCGTCGGGTCAGGTAGCCGGAGTTCGCGGTCTTCAAGGCGGTGTCCGCGAGCCCCTTGCGGGCGCCGTGGGTCGAAATGAAGTACTGGAGAACCGTCAGCCCTTCCCGGAAGTTGGCCGTGATGGGAGTTTCGATGATTACCCCGGATGGCTTCGCCATCAACCCTCGCATGCCCCCCAGCTGGCGGATTTGCTGGGTGCTGCCACGGGCCCCCGAGTCCGCCATCATAAAGATGGGATTGAAGCCGCGCCGCTCGCCGGTGCCGGTGGACGCTCCGAGCTCCTTCATCATCTCGTTGGCCACTTGCTCGCCGACGTGGGCCCAGATGTCGATCACCTTGTTGTAGCGCTCGCCATTTGTGATCAGCCCGTCGGCATATTGCCGTTCGATTTCCGCGACCTCTTCCTGCGCTTTCCGGATCAGCTCGCTCTTCTTCATGGGAATGAGCATGTCATCGACGCAGATGGAGACGCCCGCGCGGGTCGCGTATGAGAAGCCGAGGTCCTTAATCCGGTCGAGCATGGTGACCGTTTCGCGGTGACCGGCCTGGCGGTAGCAGGCATCGATCAGCTTCGTCAGCTCCTTCTTGGTCATCAACAAGTTGACGGCCTCGAACGGGACCCCCGGCGGGAGGATTTCCCCGAACAGCACCCGGCCGACCGTGGTGTACTGTTTCCACCCGGATGGATCCCTCCAGGCGTCTTCCGTCATCCCGGGCTCGCGGACGGGGGTGAGCCCACGGACCTTGATTCGGGCGTGCTCTGAGACCTCGGCGGCATCGTACGCCATGCGGACTTCTGCAGGCGAACTGAAGATCTTGCCCTCGCCCTTCGCGCCGGGCTGTTCGCGGGTCAGCCAGTAACACCCCAGCACCATGTCTTGCGACGGCACCGTGATCGGCTTGCCGTTCGCCGGGGAGAGGATGTTGTTGATCGACATCATCAGCACGCGCGCCTCGATCTGGGCTTCGACCGAGAGCGGCACGTGGACGGCCATCTGGTCCCCGTCGAAGTCGGCGTTGAAGGCGGCGCAGACCAGGGGATGCAGACGGATCGCCTTCCCCTCCACCAATACCGGATCGAACGCCTGGATGCCGAGCCGATGGAGTGTGGGGGCACGGTTCAAGAGTATGGGGTGCTCCTTGATGACCTCATCGAGGACGTCCCAGACTTCCGGCTTCTCATTCTCGACCAGGCGCTTGGCGCTCTTGATGGTGGTCGCTGCGCCCCGCTCTTCCAGCTTGTGGAAGATGAACGGTTTGAAGAGCTCCAGGGCCATCTTTTTCGGCAGCCCGCACTGA
>VBOF01000364.1 GCA_005877855.1 Nitrospirota bacterium
GGCCCAGACGGACGGAGGCCACTCACGAGCTTCTTGTCAGGGGATCGCGACAGTCGCCGGCACAGCCCTCGCCACCGAATTGGTCGCCGACGGTTTCAAGAGGCCCGTCCATCTGGCTGCCCCTCCCGATGACGTCGGCCGCCTGTTCGTCGTCGAGCAGGACGGGACCATCAAGCTCATCAAGTCCGGCAAGACACTCACGCGCCCGTTCTTGGACATCCGCGACCGCGTCCGCTCTGGTGGCGAGCGCGGCCTGCTCAGCATTGCGTTCCACCCGGACTTCGGGTCGAACCGCCGCTTCTTCGTGTACTACACCGAAGCGACCGGCGATCTGGTCATCGCGGAATTCGCCTCCGCTGCCACCGACCCGGACGTCGCAGACCCCGGCAGCGAACGGCGTCTGCTGGTCATCCCGCACCGCAAGTACGGCAACCACAACGGGGGCCAACTCGCTTTCGGACCGGACCGCTACCTTTATATAGGCACCGGGGACGGGGGCAGCGCGGGAGATCCAGACAATAACAGCCAGAATCGGACCTCGCTGCTGGGAAAACTGCTGCGGATCGACGTGGACCACCCGAAGGGCGGCAAGTCGTACGGGATTCCGTCCTCCAATCCGTTCGTCAAAGACGGGAATGCTGCGCCGGAGGTGTGGGAGGAAGTCGATGTCCAGCCGGCCTCAAGCGCGGGGGGCGAGAACTACGGCTGGCGGTACATGGAAGGCGCGCACTGCTACGACCCCCGGGAAGGATGCCCGACGCGCGGCCTCACGTGGCCGGTGTTCGAGTACCGACAACAGGGCAAAGGCTACGCCATCACGGGCGGGTTTGTGTACCGTGGCTGCCGCATGCCGGACCTGCGCGGGACCTACTTCTTCAGCGACTACGTGAAGGGCTTCAGCGGAACCTTCGTGCTGACAGGCGGCCGCGCGGCCCAGGTGCGGGACATCACGCACGAGCTGGCCCCGCCTCCGCCGCACCGCATCGAGCACCTCAGCTCGTTCGGCGAGGACGCGCAGGGCGAGCTGTATCTGATCGAGCACGAGGAGGGCGCAATCTTCCGCCTCGTTCCCAGCAAGTAAGGAGCCTCTCTCGGTCCACCGTCACCGGCTCGGCGCAGTCTGTGGTTTTCCTTTGCTGGCCTCCGAGGCCAGATACCCCCTATAGTCGATCTGAATCAAGGGACGCACCTTGTGACTGCCCTTCCGTTCCTCATCACTCCCAGACCTCACATAGGACGCCGGTTGGAAATCAAGCTCGAAGAGGCTGCCGGGAGGTGGATTTTCTGGGTCCTGCCAGCTTATGGACGGATGCTCAGTCAATCCGAACCGGAGGTAGGATCCCCTGATCGCAACATGACCGGATATCGGGGCATAGCGGCGTCCCGGCTGAGGGCTCCAGAACCTAAAGCCGAGGCGTTCCCCTCCGCCAGCCTGCGTGAGTCCGTCGGCGAGAATCGGCGCCAGCAACGCCAGATCGTCTTCGGCGAAGACCGCCTCTGACGGAGGGGACAGGCTGAGCAAGGACCCCAACAACCCCTGCGCGCTCCTGATCCGGACGCCGCGCAGGACTGAGCTCAACTGCGCCGTCTGAATCACGGCAGGGTGCGTGTTCCATCCCGCTGCGTCGATCCCCCCGGCTGAAGGATCCGTTTCAAGCTGTACGACCATGCGCCCCTGCTGGTAGAGCCCCCGCGAAGGCGGAGCGGGCAAGGAACAGCCTGCGAGGGCACCGACGAGGAGCAACGCAGCTCCCTCCATCACAACGCGATCGTGTAGCCGATGCCTGTATCCCATAGGTCCCCGCACAGTGCGCCGATTATAGGTCATCCAGACACCCACGTCCACGCGATCGGATGCGTCGAGGAAGATTTAACGCGTTTGTAACAGGGCTTTAATCCCACGTGCATCCCGTCGTAGTATCCTGCGTCAGCCAATTCGGCTCCCTACGTTGAACATCCACCCACTCACAGGAGGCACGCAGCATGACATACGGACGACTTGCAACGATCATCGGCATGGTCGCGTTGGCCGTCGCCGTCTCGAGCGGGTCCGCTCAGGCAGCGGTCGAAGACATTCTGTTAGAGAAGGGCCAGATCACTAAAGAAGACTGGTTCAAGATCAAAGCGGAGAAGGAAAAGGAGGTGGCCCAGACCCCTCCCGCACCGGCTTCCACCGTGTCCAACTTGCTGAAGGGCATCGAGCTCAAGGCGACCTTCTACTTCGATTACACTTACGCAACGGGTGATTCATTTAC
>VBOF01000353.1 GCA_005877855.1 Nitrospirota bacterium
CTATCTGTCTACCAAGAAAGAATACCAGGCCAAGATCATCGGCACGGATCCGAAGACCGATCTGGCGGTCATCAAGATCGAAGCCACGAACCTGCCGTCCCTAAAGTGGGGCAATTACGACGAGCTGCAGGTCGGCGACATCGTCCTGGCAGTCGGGAGTCCCTTCGGGCTGTCGCAGACCGTGACGATGGGGATCATCAGCGCCCTGGGGCGCGGCAATGTGGGCATCGCGGACTACGAGGACTTCATCCAGACCGATGCGTCCATCAATCCGGGGAACTCCGGCGGCGCGCTGGTGAACCTCAAAGGGGAGCTCATCGGCATCAACACCGCGATCTTCTCCCGTACGGGCGGCAACGAAGGCATCGGGTTTGCCGTGCCGGTCTCGCTCGCCAAACCCGTCACCGAGAGCCTCATCAAGACGGGGAAAGTCGTCCGCGGGTGGCTAGGCGTGGCGATCCAGGAGATCACGCCGGAGCTGGCCAAGGCGTTCAAGGTGAGAGAGCAGAAGGGCGCCCTGGTCAGCGACGTGAACGAGCAGGGACCGGCCTTGAAAGCCGGCATCCAGCGCGGCGACGTGATCGTAGAGTTCGACGGCAAGGAAGTGCAGACCGTCAGCGAGTTGCGGAACCGCGTCGCCCAGACGCCGGTGGGCACGAAGGTCTCGCTCAAGGTGCTCCGGGAGGGCCAGGAGAAGGCGCTCACGATCCATATCGGCGAGCGTCCCTCGGACGCCATGTTGGCTCGGGGGGTTGAACCAGGCTCCGCGGCGCCGGAGGCGGGGGAAGCGCGTAAGGCGCCTCTGAACGTCCTGTCCGATCTGCGCGTCAGGGCGATCGATGAAGAAACCCGGGCCCAGCTCAACATCGCGCCGAAGACGACCGGCGTGGTGGTCGCGCATGTGCAGGCCGGGAGCCCGGCGGAGCAGGCCGGCTTGCAGCGTGGGGATGTGATCCAGGAGATCAACCGCCAGGCGATCACCGGGGTGAAGGACTACGAGGCGGCGGCGGCCAAGATCAAGAAGGACGAGAACGCGGTCCTGCTGGTGAACCGCCAGGGCAACTCCCTGTTCATTGTCATCAACCCCTGAGGAACCGTTACACGTGAAACGTTATACGTTAAACGGAATGACAGCTTACGAATAACGTTTAACGAATAACGAATAACGGCAATGGCAAGCGGTCGCTTCGATAAGTTCTTCAAAGACCTTCAGGACCGGGTCTTTGCGCCGATGGAAGACCCGAAGATGCCGCTGGCCCAGCATCTGGAGGAGCTCCGGGTCCGGCTCACGCGGGCTGTCGTCATCCTGGCCATCGTCTTCGCGTGCTCGTTCTATTTCTCCGTCCAGATCATGGATGTGGTGCGCATCCCGCTCCAGAACGCCTTCGTCTTCGTCAAGTTCGGCGACATGTTCCTCTCCCCGGCCGAGGCCATCTGGAACAACGTCAAGGTCTCGATGGTGTTCGCCACCTTTGTCGTGATGCCCTACATTCTCTGGGAGATCTGGGTGTTCTCGGCGCCCGGCCTGCTGGCGCACGAGCGGCGCTTCGTGCTGCCGTTCGTGATCATCAGCAGCATCGCGTTCTACGTGGGCCTCCTGTTCTGCTATTTCGTGGTGCTGCCGTTCGCGCTGAACTTCCTGGTGCAGTACGGGATTGATTCCGGGTTCGTCCCGCAGTTGTCGATCGCCTCGTTCGTGGGGTTCATGCTGTGGTTCCTGCTGGTGTTCGGGCTGATGTTCGAGCTGCCCCTGGCCATCACGCTGCTGGCACGTCTGGGCTGGGTGGACGCCGTGATGCTGCGCCGCTACTGGAAGTGGGCCCTGGTCGGCTCGTTCGTGGTGGCGGCGATCCTGACGCCGACGCCGGACCCGTTCAACCAGTCCATCATGGCGGTGCCCATGTATGCGTTCTATGAGATAGGGATCGTGGGGGCCCGGCTCTTCGGCAAGAAGAAACCGGCGCCGGAGGTGGCTCCGGCAGCTTCGACCGCGACCGCCGCAGCCGGCAATCGGTGATCAGAGCCGCGATCCTCGTCGTAAGCAGTAAGATCGCCGACGGGCAGGAGGAAGATAAGGGGAAGGCCGCCTTGGTGCAGCTCGTCGAGTCCATTCCCGCCAGCCTCGCGTCGTACGACGTGGTGCCGGACGAGCGGCAGGCGATCCGCGACCGGCTGGTGTCGCTCTGCGAAAGCGGCACGGCCGACGTGGTGCTGACCGTCGGCGGCACGGGGGTCCGTCCCACGGACGTGGTGCCGGAGGTCACCCGCGAGGTGGCCGAGAAGGAGATTCCCGGGATCGGAGAGGTGATGCGGCTGGAGAGTCTGAAGAAGGTGCAGACGGCCATGCTGTCGCGCGGGACGGCCGGCATCCGCGGGCGGACCGTGATCGTCAACCTGCCGGGAAGCCCACGCGGCGCGCGGGAGAACCTCGCCGTCGTGCTGCCGGTGCTGGAGCATACCGTGGACTAGGTCCAAGGGCGATAGTCAATGCCTGGAGAGATCCCCATCATTTCTCACCCGGCCTCCCAGCCCTGCACCTATCTCTGGGCCTGCGCCCTCTGCGACGAGAACGAGACCTGCCAGAAGGACAAGGAAGGGCACAGCCGCTGGCTTGTGAACAAGCGGATGTCGGTCATCCGCAACAAGATCCTG
>VBOF01000148.1 GCA_005877855.1 Nitrospirota bacterium
TCCGCTTCTGGACGGCGAAAGAGGCCGTCCTGAAAACCGTCGGCGTGGGCCTCGCGCACCTGACGAAGGCCCGCATCGACGCGGTCCTCGACCCGGACAATCTCATCGTAGCGTATGCCTCCAAGCTTTGGGCTGTGCGCCACTTCCGCTTCCAGGACCACATCGTCTCGCTGACGCACGACGGCCACGAGATCGCCTGGAACTTTGTGCTAGAACCCCACACCCTCGACGACCCCGTACCCGTTCCACCGCAGCCACAGGCATAAGAGCAGCAGCACGGCAAGTCCGGCCAGCACGGCGTCATCGGCCGCTGTGAAGCGACTCTCGCCGGCGCGCGTACGGATCGCGCTTGGGTCGAACCCCTTGGCTTCCAGCGCCATCGCCAGCAGCAGGGTCTGCCGGAGCACGTGCGTCATCAAGGGGATCATGAGCGGCACGTAGCGCCCGGCACGGACTACGACGTTGCCGCCCTTCAGGTCCAGGCCGCGTGCCTGCTGCGCCTGGACGACGGCCTGCGCCGTGCCCAGGAACGCCGGCACCCAGCGAAAGGCGAGCGAGCACGCAAAGGCCATCGGCCCCGGCAATCCCAGGCGCTGCAGACCGGCGGTGAAGTCCTCGACTCGCGTCGTGGACAGGACGATCACCCCGGCGATCACCATGACATCCAGGCGCAGGCCCATCGCCAGGCTGAAGGCGACGGTCTTGGAGAGGGGGCCCTTGACGAACATCGGCCAGAGGATGAGGCAGTACAGGAACAGCAACAGCAGGAGCACCCACAGTTTTTTCAGATTCGGCAGGCAGCGCCCCAGCAGGGCCAGGGCCAGTACGCCCACCAGCCCTCCCGCCTGCAGGGCGGGCTGGCTGAACAGGAGGGCCACGGTGAAGAGCGCCAAGAGGCCCAGGATCTTCGTCCGGGCATCCAGCCGGTGGAGTACGGTGTCGGCCTCTCGATACAGAAAGAGTTCCATCACGCGATCCGGAAGCAGGCTTCCAGTTCCTCCAGCGTCAGGAGCGTCTTGCCGTAGTGCTGGGTGAAGCGCGAGATCTGCGGCACGCGCAAGCCCAGGGACCCCAAGCGGTCGGGCTGCGCAAACACGGCGCGGGTCCGGTCATCCGTCGCGACCCGCCCCGCCTGCAGGACCACGCACCGCGCGGCGTATTCGGCCGCCACCCACATGAGATGGGTGATCATCACGATCGTATGACCGGCTTGGTTGAGCCGGCGGATCAACTCCATCATCCCGCGAATCTCCCGGTAGTCGAGCGCGGTGGTCGGCTCGTCGAAGATGAGGATGGCCGGCCTGGTCGCCAGGACCGAGGCCACCGCGACCCGCTGGCGATCCCCCTTGGTCAACGAGAACGGATCCGCGTCGGCGATCCCGGGCCGCTTCAGCCCGACCGCCTCGAGCGCTTCCCGCACGCGTTCGGGAACGTCATGAGACGGGACTCCCAGATTGCGCGGGCCGAACGCGACCTCCTCGAACACGGTGTCGGCGAAGATCTGATGATCGGGATTCTGAAACACGTAGCCGACTGCAGCGGCTAGCCGGCCGGCTGTCATCCGGCGCGTGTCCTCGCCGTGAATCCGGACCTCTCCGCGGGTGGGCACGAGCAGGCCCTTGAACAGCTTGGCCAGAGTCGTCTTGCCCGACCCGTTCGCGCCGACGATGGCGATGCACTCGCCCTGCCGCACCGTCAGGTCCACACGATCCAGCGCCGGACGACCACCGGGGACGCCGGAAGGATACACGAACTCCACTGAACGGGCTTCGATCACCACCCTTGCGACGGGGTCCGGGAAGGCCGCCGTCACTGGAGGCTCCTCGATCTGGACGTGCTTACCCTTTAACAGCGTAACGGCCTCCTCAGGAGTAAGCGGCAGCTCGCCACGGTAATCCAGTCTCGCGAAGAAGGCCGACAGCGGGGACCGCGTCCTCCGTCTCGTGATCGGTGAGGACGACCGTGGTTCCCGTTTCGACGAGGTGCCGGAGGAGCGCGTAGAGCAACCCCCGGCAGGCCGGGTCCAGATCGGTCGTGGGGTCGTCCAGCACCAGCACGGGAGGGCGTGGCGCGAGCACCGAGGCGATGGCCAGCCGCTGCCGCTCGCCGCCGGACAGAGAGAGCGGATCCCGCGCGCGATGGCCGTCCAGCCCCACGAGCCGCAGTGTGTCCGTGATGCGCGCGGCGATTGCCTCGCGGGACAGATCTGGACAGAGATTGCCGAGGGTGAACGCCAGCTCCCGGTCCACGTTCGTCGAGACGAGCTGGGCCTCGAAGTCCTGGAACAGCAAGCCGACCGACCGCGCGTGCTGCGACACAGTCGCCTGGCGCGTATCCCTTCCATCGATCAGTACCGTGCCACTAAACTCGCCGGGCAGATAGTGTGGAATGAGGCCGTTCAGGCAATAGCAGAGGGTGGATTTGCCGGCCCCGCTGCCGCCGAGGACCGCGCTAAGGGTGCCGGCCTTGACGGACAGCGAGAGGCCATGCAGGGCTGGGTGCGCCCCATTCCGGTAGGTAAAGTGCAGGTCGCGAATCAGCATGCGCGGCGCATCGGGCGCCGGCTGTGCCTGGGCCGGTACTGGGCTGTGCGCCCACGTCGCTTTCCGGTCGTGCGGGCCGTCTGCATAGAGCAGTCCCCACCGGGCGACGCGCGGATAGAGGAACAGGAGCAGCGGTGGGCCGAGCAGCGAGGACATCAACACGTTATTGAGGAAGATCGCCGGGGCGAGAACCTGGAATGGCAGGAGGCGCATGACGTCAAGGCCCCAGCCGATCGTGCCTGCGCAGGCCAGCGAGGCCAGGATGCAGATCAGCGCGTATTCCAGGATCTGTCGAGGAGCGCTCGGCTCGGGCGGCCGGCCCGAAGAGAGCGGGCCGAGCCGGCCCCACAGGCGGTACGGCACGTACCCGTAGAGGAAGTTGCCCAGCAGGCCGAAAAGACTGCCGGGGCCCAGGGTGCCGAACAGGTCGCCGATGAGGTTGCCGAAGGCGGCGCCCCAGGCTGCGGCCGGGCCAAAGAGGAGCGAGGCAACGACGGGAATCGCGTTGGCGGGGCGAAGCTCGACGAACCCGGGGATGATGGGAATGCCGACCTTGAACGGAATCAGGGCGGCGGCGTAGATCGCGGCGATCTGCGCCGCCAGGACGAGCTGGCGCGTGTCCCTCCAGACCTCAAGCAGCCCAGCTGTCACGGAAGGGCGATCTTGATGTCCCCACCTTCCACTTTGACTTGGTAGCAGCCCACCTGGAGATCGGACTTCGTCAAGCAGGCGCCGGTCTTCACGTTGTACTGCCAGCCGTGCCACGGACAGGTGACGACGTCGCCATCCAGCTCTCCCTCGCCGAGCGGGCCTCCGCGGTGGAGGCAGGTGTTGTCGATGACCTGGAACGCGCCGTTGAGGTTGAAGACGGCGTATTCCTTTCCGTTCACGCTGGCTACGATTCCGGCACCCGGAGCCACATCAGCCGTTCCTGCAACTCGCACGAAGTTAGCCATGACCAGCTATCTCCTCTTGGCTCTCTTTTTCTTCGCTGCCATCGGTTTCTTCTTGGCCGTTCTGGTCTTTTTCTGGCCCGCGCCCGTTTTCTTCGCCGCCGCCTTCTTCTTTGCGGCGCGAGGCTTCGGCTGCTCAGGGACCACAGTGAGCTCAGCCATACAGGCTTCCAGTACCTGCCTGCGCTGCTCGATCGCCTTGCGGGGCAGATCCTGCACCGCGTCCTCCTGTGCCTGCTGGGGCATGTTCACGATGCTTTCGGCTTCCCCCATGATGGCCAGCCCGTAGGCTTCCAGGAGATGTGTGTCTTCTCTAAACGTTCTCAGGATGAGCTGCTCGGTTTCCGCATCGAATTCGTCCAACTCGGTAGAGTCGGCCTCTCCGTGGCGGAAGGCCTCCAGCTTTTTGATCTGCTCGGTGAAGACCAAGGTATCAGGCATAGTAAGACCTCCCATCTTGTGCAAATAGGAAGGAACCGTTATGCCACAGTGGGGTTTGTTTGGCAAGTTGACCGTCCATGGAGGGCCGGGTATCCTGGACACGATGACGATCAAGCCCTTTCTCGCAGCGACCATCGCCCCGTTCCTCCTGCTGGCCGCACCGGCGTGGGCCCAGAAGGAGGCCAAGCCCGCTCCGTCGCCCTCGCCCGAGGCCGCCCTCGTAGCGGTCGCCAGGCACCTCTCGGACGCCTACGCCCTCTATCTCTACGAGTCGCTGACGGCACAAGTCTTGTCTAACGAAGGCCTCCTCGAACGCCCCAACTCCCCCCTTGCCGCGAAGGCCAAGGATTCGCTCTGGGCGCTGCAGATTATCTCAAATTCCATCCTGGCCGAAGGAGAGGACGGGCAATACCTGAACGCCAAGGAGGTGCCGGTGTTTTTCGAAGACATCGTCCACCGGTATATGAACGCATCGCACTACTGGCCGGATCTGGAGATCACGAAGGAGACGCGCCGTGAGCACCTGGCCGCGTGGTACGCACTGTATCTCATGCTGCTGGTCGCAAACGCGACGCAGGATGAAATTGCAAAAAAGCTGCGCAACGGCGCCTTCAACCTTGACCCCGGGATTCTGGAAACCGAAGGGCCCTCTCTCGTGGACCGTCTCAAGAAGGACGGGACGCTGACCGCCGAAGCGTACGCGCTCGTGAAGATCCAACGCAGGGGGCCGCCAGGCCAGGAGTCACTGACCTTCCCTTCCTACATGGAACGGTGGAAGGCCAAAATCGACAGGGCCTACGAGGTCCCGTAGGGGCACGGCATGCCGTGCCCCTACGGCTCCTTCACCACGAACCGGTCCTGCTCGTCCCACCGCGGCGTGGTCACGACGAAAAACACGGCGGGTACCGGGCCTGTGTTGGTGAAGGTATGGACCAGGCCGGCCTGTATCCGCACCACGGCGCCTGCCTTGATCGGAATACGGTCGGCGCCCAATCGCAGCAGCCCTTCCCCGCTGAGCATGCACACCACTTCCTGGGTGAGCTTGTGAAAATGCGGCGGCAGGGAGCCCCGCACCTGCACCAGCAGCCCGCTCATCTCGCGGCTCTCCACCAGCGTGGTGATGCGCAGGTCCTCACCGGGTCCGATGGGATTGCGCTGCAACTGCGCCATGAGGTCGGCGATATCGGGAGTGCCGGGCGGCTCCGCATGCGCGCAGCCCGTCACGACGCAGGCGGCCAGGAGGAGAAATGGGGTCAGAGTCGATTTCCAGGCCGCAATTCTCACCGAAGCAATCCCTCTTGGGAAATCGACTCTGACCCCATTTCTCAGTCAGCGATGTCGCGAGGGGCCGGGTAGATCTGCTGCAGCCGTTCGACCAGGGGGAGCGCCTCCGGGGTCGTTGCTCGGGTGGGCGCGCTGGGGGGATGGTCCCAGGTCAGGTGCGTGATGCCGTGCTCGGACAGCGTGCTCTTGATCACCGCCACCATCGCGTCGAGCGTCAGCGCCGTCCCGTTTCGCAGGTCCAGCACACACTCTTCCCTGCGCTCGGGCGGCGGTGTGTCATGCATCAACGCCCAGCAGCGATCGAAGACGGTCCGGCGCGCGGCTTCCGGCACGTTGAGCGTCTCCAGATCGGACGTGCACAGGGCCAGCACCATCAGGACGAACTGCAGGTCCGGCAGGTCATGATTGTTGATGTCGAGGACTTGCACAAAGCCATTATAGTGAGGCTGTTGAAAAAGCTCCAGATGCGAGGCACGAGCCTCAGACTTGGGCCGGCAGGGTCTCGGGGAGGTGCTCCTCCTTGCGGGGGAAGCGCTCTTCCAGCATCGTATAGAGCGTCGGCACGAGGAACAGCGTGAGCGTCGTGGATACAATAAGCCCGCCAATCACGGCCCGGGCGAGCGGCGCATTGGTCTCGCCGCCGGTGCCAAGCCCCAGCGCCATGGGAGTCAGCCCGGCCACGGTCGCCAGCGAGGTCATGAGGATGGGGCGCAGCCGGGTCCGCGCCGCTTTGACGACCGCCTCGTGCAGCTCAACCCCCCGGCGGCGGAGCACGTTCGTGTAGTCCACCAGGAGCACGCCGTTCGAGACCACGATCCCCAGCAACATGATGACGCCCATAAAGGACGTGATCGACAGGGTGGTGTCAGTCACGAACAGCATCACGAACACCCCTGGGAACCCCATCGGGATCGAAAACATGATGATGAACGGGTCCACGAGGGATTTGAATTGGGCGGCCATGACCATGTAGACGAGAATGAGCGCCAGGGGCAAGGCAAGGTAGAGCAAGTTCTCAAAGGCCTCCTGTTGCTGCTGGATCTGCCCGGCGAGCCGGATGCTGAAGCCTTCGGGTAACCGCAGGCTGGCGAACTTCGCGCCCAATTCCTCCGCGATGGATCCGAGATCCCGGTCCACCGGATTGGCCGTGATGTGCACCACCCGCTGGAAGTACTTGCGATCGATTTTCACCGGGCCCGAGTTGAGCTTGAGACTCGCGACGTTCTTCAGCAGGACCGGACTCCCGGACGGCGTGGTGAGGAGGACCCGCTCTAGGTCGCTCAGGTTGCTGCGGAACGGCTCGGCCAGCCACGCGCTGATGTAGTACTCGTTCCCGTTCGACGGGTCAGTGTAAATGATCGGATCAGTCTGCCCGTTGCCGTTGAGCGAATACAGCACCGCGTTGGCCACATCCGTCTCGCTGATGCCGAGCAGCGCGGCCTTTTCCCGATCCACCGCGACGTTGACTTCCGGATAGTTCTCCTCCCGGCTGATCTGGATGTCGGCCAGGCCCTTGGTCTTGTGCATGACGTCGTCCACCTGGCGGACGACCTGGCGGGCCTTTTCCATGTCGTACCCGTAAATCTCCACGTCCACCGCGGCCTGCGAGCCGAAGCTGGTGACCCGCTTGACGATCCCGCCGGGATCGAAGATCGTCAGCACGCCGGGAAACAGCTTGACTATCTTGGGCCGGGCCTCGTTCATGATCTGGACCTGGTTGCGCGTCCGCTTGTCCGGCGACACCAGATAGACTTGGATGAGGGCCGTATGCGGTCCCGTATTGGGATTGAAGAGAGACGACCGCCCCTGCTGCAGAACTCCGACGCTGGAGACGACCGTCTCCAATTCCTTGGGCTTGATCGTCTCGCGGAGGACCCGCTCGATCTCCGCCACCTGCAGCTCCGTCTTCTCCACCCGCTGGCCGACCGGTGCTCGCACGATGATCCGGAATTGGCTCTCGTCGGTGATGGGGATAAACTCGCTCCCGATCAAGGGCACCAGCGCCAGCGATCCGACGAAGACCAGGACGACCGTCCCGATCAGAGTCCTGCGATGGGACAGCGACCAGGTCAGCAGCATCTGGTAGCCGACGTCCATCGTCTCGTACTTCCCGCGGCTCCACTCCAGGAACCGGGCCAGCCAATCCGGCAGGGACCGCTGGGCTTCGCGTTCCGGTTTCACGAACTTGTAGCAGAGCGCCGGGGTCACGGTCCGCGACACGAAGAAGGACGTGAACAGGGCGATCGTGATCGTAAAGACCAGCGGGATGAACAGGAGTTTGGCGATGCCCACCAAGAAGAAGATCGGCAAAAACACCACGACAGTGGTCACGGTCGAGGCAAAGATCGGCATCGCCACCTCGCGGGCCGCCTCCAGGACAGCCTCCCACCGCGACTGTCCGATGTTCAGGTGGCGCTGGATGTTTTCCAGTTCGACGATCGAGTCGTCCACCAATCGCCCGATGCCCAGAGCCAATCCACCCATCGTCATGATGTTCAAAGTCTGGCCGGTGAAGTACAGCGTGATGAAGGTCACGAGCACGGAGAGCGGAATGGCCACGGAAATGATCAGCGTGCTGGTGACGTTGCGCAAGAACACCAAGATTACGGCGGCCGCCAGGACCGACCCTTCGATGGCCTGGTCGATGAGGTTCTTGATGGACTGCCGGATGTACACCGACTGATCGAAGGAGACGCCCAGCTTGACGCCCGGCGGGATGCCGATCATCTTCGGCAGCGCCCGGCGGAGCGCGTCCACCACTTCGACCGTGTTGGCGATCGGCTGCTTGTTCACCCGCAGGTAGACTGACCGTTGACCATCAGTCCGCACGATGTTCGTCTGGATGTCCGAGGAGTCGGTCACGGTGCCCAGGTCCTTCACCCGCACCGGCGTGCCCTCCGGCGTCGCCTTCACGATCACGTCGTTGATCGGCTCGACCGTCTTGAACTGATTGTTCGTGAACACGTTGTAGTCGAGGTTGCCGGCCTTGAGGTCGCCGGACGGGAGGATCAGGTTCGACGCCTTGACCGCCTTGACGACGTCCAGGATCGAGAGCCCCCGCCCCTGCAGCATCGCCGGGTCCAGATTGATGTTGATCTGGCGGACCTTGCCGCCTTCGACCGTCGCCGCGGCAACGTTGGGCAGTTGCTCGATCTGTGGGGCGATCGTGTTGAAGGCCAGGTCATAGAGCCCCCGCTCGTCCAGATTGCCGCCGGAGACGGTCACGAACGCGGCCGGAATGTTCGAGACATCGAACTTGACGATGAAGGGCTGGAGAATGCCGGACGGCAGTTGGTTGAGGATCTGGGTGACGCGCTGCATCACCTCCATCTGGCCCACGTTGATGTCGGCGCCCCAGTTGAACCACACTTGGACCGCCCCGATGCCCTGCTTGGCGAACGACTCGACGTGCTCCACGTTCGAGGCGGAGCTGACCGCTTTCTCGATGGGATAGACGACGCTCTGCTCGATGTCGATGGGCGGTGCGCCCTTGTAAATGACCCCCACGAAGGCGACCGGCACCTGGATGTTGGGGAAGAGGTCCCGCGGCAGGCGGTTCAGGGACGTGGCGCCCAACACCACCATCGCGAGCGAGAGCATCTGGATGCCGATGCGGTTGCGGAGCGCGAGGAGAGTCAGCCACATACAATTAGAATGCTCTGCAAGCGGGTGGCATCGAGCGGGACCAGGGCGGAGCGGAAGACGGCACACCCGAGTCCGCGGGGCTGCGACGGGGAAGCCGTCTGAGCACGTCCGGGTGGCTCGATGACAGGACCCGCTGTGTCAATCATTGTGACGCTGGCTTCGCCGGTAAATCCATCGGCGTGGGAGCAACCTTGACGCCGTCCGTCACCAGGTCTTTGCCGGAGACGATGACAGGGTCGGTGCCCGTCAGCCCATTGACGATCTCGATCATCCCATTGTTCTGGATGCCCAACTGGACCGGCGCCTTCCGGGCCTTGCCGTCCTGCACGGTGTACACGTACTGGTCGGCCTCCAACCGGGTGACTGCATCAATCGGGATCTGCAACGCATTCGCATGGACGCCGACAAGCAATTCCACCCGCGCGAACATACCGCCCTTGAGGGCGCGATCCGGGTTCGGAATGTCCACTTCCACCGTCATGGTCCGCGTACTCGGGTTCAGAGCCTGGACAACGCGCGTCACCTTGCCGGTAAAGACCCGGCCCGGATACGCATCCGCACGGAGCTCGGCGGGCTGGCCGATCTTGACAAGCGACACGTCTTTCTCGACGACATCCACCAGCACTCGCACGGTCGTGATGTCCTGCATGACCAGGATCCCGCGTGATAACGTGGAGGTGCTACCTGTCGAGCCCGAGACAAAAGCGCCGGCGTCCAGATTCCGAACAGAGATGGACCCCGCGAATGGGGCCCTAATGTAGGAGTACGTGAGATTCGTCTCGGCTTGCTGGAGCGCCACCTCCATCTGATGCACCTGTGCCCGCAAGGACTCGATCTGCGCCACGGCGACGTCATAGGCCGCCTGGGCGTTGTCCAGATCCTGTTGCGAGACGTATTGGTCCTTGATGAGCGCCCGCATCCGATCAAGGTTCAGCTTCGCATTGCGGATGGTCGCCTCCTGGCTCACGACATTCGCACGAGCGGCCTCCAAATTGGCCTTGGCGCGGTTTACGGCGTGCACGTAATCGGTGTGATCCACTTCCACGAGCAACTGGTCCGCCTTGACGAAATCGCCCTTGTCCACATAGATCTTGGCGATGTAGCCGTCCACCCGCGAGAAGATGTTGACTTGCTGGTAGGGCTGAATGTCGGCTGTGTATACCAGGCGCACGTCGAGATCCTTCCGGACCGG
>VBOF01000352.1 GCA_005877855.1 Nitrospirota bacterium
GTCGGGAGGAAGGGCGAGAAACTCTTTGCGAGCCCGAGGGTGAAGGAGAACCTCGTACGCCATTATTACGCCAGAGCGACGTGGTGGACCAGTTCGTACTCCTTCAACACTTCGGTGAAGGGAATTCCCTTTTCCTTTTTTGCTTTCTCACGTCGAAGATCTTCAAGATCCTCCAACTCTTCCATCAGATTCTCGTATCTTGGATAGGCCCTGGCCCACTCCCACACTACGCGGGAGATCCCAATAGCGGCCTTCTTTCTTATTGACCTCACCTTTGCCTTTGTCTTCGCCATGGGAATAGCCTTTCTGCTTTGGGCTTAGTGCCATAGTAGCGGGGCATCCTTGGTCCGGTCAAGAAGGTCTGCCGTGGCAGGCTCCGCGGGGGAACGATTTCCGAAGGCTGGATGAGCCCTGTGGCGATCTCAGAGGCGGTCCACGACGGTCACGATCGTATGGAGGCCGCTGGCTCCGGCGGGGCTCGGGCGCACAATTTCCGCGGTCTGGAGGAGCCCTTTGGCGTCGATGGCGCGGACGGTGACCTGGTAGCTGCCGGCCTTGGGCGGGGCCCAATTGTAGTACCAGATCACCCACGTATAGGGGGACAGCGGTAGCTCGAAGGGCGATGCCTTTGAACAAGTGCTCCTTCCCGCGGAGAATCTGGTAATGGCCGGGACTGTCAATGCGTGACGTCAGCTTGATCGTGCCGTCATCGGTCCAGCCTTTCCGTTGCCAGTAGCCCTTGTAGTCTCCCTCGTAGACTTCGAGCTGGGTGATCCACTTGACGTTCTTGATGCCGTAGAGCCCGGGCACCACGGCGCGGAGCGGAAAGCCGTGCATCTTAGGGAGTGTGACCCCGTTCATCATGTATGCGAGCAACACGTCCCCCTCCATGGCCCGCTCGAACGGGATGCTATCGTCGTACCCGTCAGCAGCCCGGAACACGACATCGCGGGCCATCTCCTTATCGGCGCCGACTTCTTCCAACAGCGCTTTCAGCGAGAGGCCGCGCCACATGGCGTTGCCCATGCTGTCGCCGCCGGGCAGGTTGTCGATGCACTCAAGGGTGACGGCGCGATCGATCGCGGGCCGCTGGAGGATGTCGCCGTAGCTGAGGGCCATGGGCAGTTTGACGGCGCCTGAGATGGAGAGCCGCCATTGATCGATCCTGACGTCGCGGGAAAGGCTGAACGGCGAGTCCGAGTAGTTGACCACGTAGAATTTGTCGTTGGGGGTAAAGTAGGTCGTGTCGCGGGGCGGCACGGCGAACATCCGGCCGAAGAGCGCCGCCGCGTCGGCCCTTTGGCCGAGCAGGCTTGTGGCCAAGCCGAGTCCGCCGATCTTGAGCAGGTCTCGTCGCGACAACCGTAATGACATGCCAGTATTATGCGGGTTCAGTCAGGTGCGTGCAAGTAGGAGCACGGCGCGCCGTGCCCCTACGACGTTCACGAAAGTTCCGGTCTCAACTGCGCCACCGGAGGGTGACTGGCCCCTTGATGGGGTGCTCCATCGGACGGCCGCTCTGGCGGGCTTCCAAGTACGCGGTCTTCAGTTTGTAATACCACTTGGCGGGAGTGTCGGCGTCATCCAGCAGCATCAAGGGAGGCTTGTACCGGAGGCCGAGCGCTTGACGTTCCATGATGCGCCTGTCCTGGTTGAGGAAATGCCTGGCGACCAGGCGGAAC
>VBOF01000362.1 GCA_005877855.1 Nitrospirota bacterium
CCTCTGTCCCCACGAGCGCGATCCCGGCCTCGAGCTTCTCCTGGATCGCGTAGTCGTGGAACGCCTTGCGGTTGGTCGCGACGACCTTCTCGCCCTGCTCTGTCTTGTCGTGGGCCATGCTGTCAGGTCAACCCACTATACCATTGCCCCGCATTCCTTGACACTCCGGAGCCCCTCTCCTACAATCTGACGCCACCACCTGAGGTGAGCATGAAGCTCCAGATCCGCCGCTGGTTTGAAGAGAGCGCCGAGGCGAAGCTGAAGTTCGTCGCGGAGCACGCCGACCGCATCCAGCAGCTCGCCGACCTGCTCGTCGAGACGTTCCGCAAAGGCAACAAGGTGCTGCTCTTCGGCAACGGCGGCAGCGCCATGGACGCCTCGCATATCGCGGCCGAGTTCGTCGGGCGCTACCGGCGCGAGCGGAAACCGCTGGCGGCGATCGCGCTCTCGGCGGACCAGGCGAAGCTCACCTGCATCGCGCGCAGGGGCTCGTGACGGTGGGCTGGACCGGCGGGACCGGCGGCAAGCTCGTCGGCCTGGTGGAGCATCCCTTCGTGGTCCCCTCCACGGTGGTCGCCCGCATCCAGGAGACGCACATCACACTCGGCCACGTCCTGTGCGAGCTCGTCGACGAGGCGCTGCTTGGCAAAGAGTAAGCAAACCGGAGCCCCGCCGCTTCGCGTCCCCCTCGTCAAGCCGCTCGCCCTCCACAAGATCAAGACCTATCCGCTGGCCAAGCGGCACAGCAAGGTGAAGCTCGGCGAGTCCGCCCGGCCATGGAACCCGGGAGGCACCGTGACCGACTTCCTCGCCGGGCTGCCGGACATCCTCGCCGCACGCGCGCTGCGCGACGTCATCGAGGCGATCGTCAAGGCCCGCCTGGCCGGCAAGGCGGTGGCCGTCGGCATGGGCGCGCACCCCACGAAGGTCGGCCTCAACCCCGTGCTCGTGGACCTGATGGAGCGGCGGGTCATCACGGCCCTCGCGCTCACCGGCGCGGTCATCATCCACGACTTTGAGCTCGCCATGATGGGGCATACCTCGGAGGAAGTGGACACGGAGATCAACACCGGGCGCTTCGGGATGGCGGAGGAGACCGGCCGCCTCCTGAATGAAGCGATCACGCGCGGCGTGCGCAAAGGCCTGGGCATCGGCGAAGCCCTCGGGACCTGGATCGAGGAGCGGCGCTTTCCAAACCGCCAGACGAGCCTCCTGGCGGCCGGCGCGCGGCTCGGCATTCCCGTCACGGTGCACGTGGCGATCGGCACCGACATCATCCACATGCACCCCGCCGTGGACGGCGCGGCGCTCGGCGAGGGGACGCTGCGCGACTTCCGGACGTTCGCGGCGGTGGTCGCCGGCTTGGAGGGCGGCGTGTACCTGAACCTGGGTTCCGCCGTGATCATGCCGGAGGTCTTCCTCAAGGCCCTCACGCTGGCCCGTAACCTAGGCCACACGGTGGACCGGATCACGACCGTCAACATGGACTTCCTGCCGCACTATCGCCCGCTCACCAACGTCCTCCGGCGGCCGACCCAGAAGGGCGGCGCGGGGCACATGCTGATCGGCCACCACGAGATCATGGTGCCGTTGCTGGCCGCCGGTGTGCTAGAGAGTCTGCGGAAAGACCGCAACAAGCGCTGAAATGGCGGACGGCGCCGAACACGCCAAGGTCGTCGAGGCCGCCGGCGTCATCGGGCTCGCCACGCTCCTCAGCCGCGTCCTCGGTTTCGCGCGCGACATGGTCCTGGCGCGCCTGTTCGGCGCCGCTCCCGCCGCCGACGCCTTTTTCGTCGCCTACCGCATTCCCAATCTCTTGAGAGAGCTCTTCGCCGAGGGCTCGATGTCGGCGGCCTTCATTCCGGTCTTCAGCGAGTACCTGGCCCAGCGGACCAAGCGCGACGCCTGGGAACTGGCCAGCGCCGCCTTCACGACGCTCCTCACCATCCTGACCGGCGTCTGCGTCCTGGGAATCTTCGCGTCGCCCTGGATCGTGAGGCTGATCGCGCCGGGCTTCAGCGGCGATGCGGCGCAGCAGGGCCTCACCACCCTGCTGACCCGGATCATGTTCCCGTACCTGTTGTTTATCGGGCTCGCGGCGCTCGCGATGGGCGTGCTGAATTCGGTCCGGAGCTTCGCGGCGCCGGCGTTCTCGCCCGTGCTGTTCAACATTGCGATCATCGCCGCCGCCTTCCTGCTGGCCCCGCTGTTCGCGGAGCCGATCCTCGCCGTGGCCGTCGGGGTCGTCATCGGCGGACTCGCCCAGTTCCTGAGCCAGATGCCGGCCCTGCGCCAGGCCGAGCTCCTCTTCGGCTGGCGGTTCGACTTCGCCCATGAGGGGGTGCGCCGGATCGGCTGGCTGATGGCGCCGGCTTTGATCGGCCTGTC
>VBOF01000149.1 GCA_005877855.1 Nitrospirota bacterium
GGCCCCGGATCCGCCCGTCGTGGCCCCGCAGCCGCCAGCCTTTACACAGCAGCGCACGCTCACGGTCCGCGGCAAAGCCGAGCCCAACGCCTTCATCACGGTGACAGGTGGTGCTAACCCTGCCACAGGCTTGGCGGATGGCTCCTCGGGCGCGTTCGCAATCGACGTGCCTCTCACCCCCGACGGCGAACAGACCTTGAAAGTCTTTGCGACCGGCAGTGGCGGCGACGGGCTCACGAGCCGTGCGACGAAGGCCACCGTCACGCATGATGATATTCCCCCGGACACATTCCTCAGCGGATGCCCGAGCATGCCACTCACAACCCCCACCGCCACATTCGGCTCTAGCGGAACGGACAACCTCACACCGCCTGGACAGCTGCGCTTTGCCTCTAGCCTCGATGGAGCTCCGTTCTCAGCCTTCAACTCCAATTCCACCGTCACGTTGACCAACATAGCAACCGGGTCACACACCTTGCAGGCTAAGGCTCAAGACCAGGCCGGCAATGAAGACCTCACGCCTGCGGTGTGCACGTTCAAAGTGAGCGGCCTCCAGGTGACGATTACCCAACCCCAGGGTAGCGCCACCGTGCCCGCTGGCTCGCTCCTCGTGCGCGGGACGGTCCAGGCGGGCGGCGCCGAAGTCGGCGTCGCCATCAACGGCGTCCCCGCTGCGGTTGAAGGAACCACCTTTGCCGCCCTTGTCCCAGTGGCCCCCGATACCACTTCCCTTACCGCTATGGGTACGACCGCCACCGGCCTAAGTGTGACTCACACCATCACTATCACCGTCTCGACAGCATCAGTGTCCACACTTCTTACCAACCCCCAGACCGGAGTGGCACCGCTAGCAGTCGGCTTCGCATTGTCCGGCGTCACTGCATCCGCAACGATCGCCCTGGATTTCGACGGCAACGGGACGATTGATTTTGCTGGCCCCAGTCTAGTGGGTCAGACTTTCATCTACGCCCAACCTGGAGTTTATTTCCCAAAGACGACTATCACCGATGCCCAGGGGATCCAATTCAGTGCCACCACGGTCGTACAAGTCTTTGACGGAACGGCCTTTGCGACGTTTCTCCGAAGCAAATGGACTGCCTTCAGAGATGCCCTCGGCAGGAACGACATAGACGGTGCCGTAGCCTTCGTTGCGGACGGGGAAAAGGTGAAGTACCGCAGCGCATTCCAACGACTCAGCCTCGACCTTCCGTCCGTCGCCGCGGGTCTTCGCGACATCCAGCTTCTGTCGTTCCGGGGGGGTATCGGAGAGTGCGTCACGACTCAGGACCGCGATGGGGGAACGTTTGTCCACTTCATTTACTTTATGCAAGATCAAGATGGGATCTGGAAGATCGTCGCAATGTGAGGACTTGGGGGCAAGAAATGACGCTGTTTGTCCTAAAGTAGGAGGCTGTCATGCGCCGACAACGATTAATTATTACGATTCGCGTTTTCCTTCTCGTTTCAGCACTATCCGTTGACGCTAACGGTTATGAGAGACCCACACACGAAAAAATCTCGGGCATTGCCTTCGAACAATCGGTCCTGAATAAGGGCTACCTTGATCAGGAACTTAACCTTAGCGCGACCATTAGCCTCCAAATGGATGGTGTTACCAAAACGTTGAAAGAATGGATTGCAGAAGGAAGCATACGCGAAGACGATGACGCGCGCTCTGTGAACCACTTCTACGATCCCTTTAATGATCGTCCCCTCACCGTGGGCATCCCGATCGGGTTCAAGGCCCCGGATTGGGCTTTCGACCAAGGCCCGTTTGTACGAGCTGAAGCGTTCCGATTTTCCTGGACTGACGCGCGTCGCGCCTTCCTCGACGCGCTAACCTCCCCGACACTCAACGGGAGGAAAGAAGCCCTAGCGCTTACCTTTCGTACGTTGGGCAACGTCATTCACGTGATACAAGACATGGGTGTTCCCGAGCACACCCGCAATGATCCCCATTTGGGCCACCCTTTGATCCAGGGGATCGCCGGCGCCCCAAGCCTGTTTGAAAAACATATCGATGACATAAGGAACACTCTCGACTACGGTGGGTATCCATCTCCCGTGTTCAATACCTTTCGAGGTTTTTGGACAACAGGCGACGGTCGGGGACTTGCTGAGTTCACCAATCGGAGCTTCATCAGCCAGGGCACGAATTTCACGGCGGCGGTTGACGGGAACACCGGCCGAAACAATTTCGGAAACTCCTACCCGTCTCCACAGCTCAGCCTCACACGACGATTCGATGTTGACGTGGCTGATCCCAAAGCGCCGCGCTGCTTGGCGGCAGCGGGGTTGTCCGGCAAGGTGACGTTTTTCGGCAACGAAGCGATTGATCGATTAACGGGGGGCCCGCCCATCCAGAACATGTTCCTGACGACCTACACCCTCTTCGACAGCGCCCTAAGTAGAAAAGGGCAGCCCGGCATCTTTAGCATCAACTTCTGTACCGTGGAGGCCGCGGCAACGATCCTACTTCGCAGGACGGTTGGCTACTCCGCTGGGCTCCTTGACTACTTCTTCCGGGGCAAGCTGGATGTGGACCTGGTGGAGGACCCGATTGACCCGTCCCAACTCCAGTTGATCGGCACTAACGGCTCCAGCGATCCCCTCAATGACGGAACGCTGTCCCTGTTTGCAGACACGCCAGCCGGAGCGCGGGTGCCCGCGGCCAGTTCAATCCCGGTGACTGGTGTGGCGCGAGGACAGAACCTGTTCCCCCAACCATTTACCTTCCAGGCCCCTGAAGATGCCGAGCGGTTCGTCGCAGTCTATCAGGGGACGCTGGGGCAGGAGGTAAGGGACCCGAGCCGGAACTTCCCTGGTGGTGTGATCGGCAAGGTGCTGGGAGGCGTGCGCGTCGAGGAAATCTTCAAAGACGGGCCCCTGTGGAAGCTGCGTACGCCGAAGGGCGTCTTCAGCCTCACCACCGAGTCGGGTCCGCTCACCGTCGCGCAGTACGAAGTGGTGAAATGGGGCGATACTGACAGCGCGCTGATCGCGCGCACGCGGCTGTCCGACCCCCAGCCCGCGGTGGCCGTGTTCAGCGTCCCGCGCCAATCCGGGTCTGCCGAGCTGGCGACCCCACCGGGCGCGACGGACGTCGTGCTGGCGCCGGGCAAGCGTGTCCAGTTCCCGGCGACGACGTTGCTCACGACGGTCGACTTCACGAACACCGTCGTGTATCGCCAGCACGTCGTGCGCGTCGAGGCCGCGACGACCGAGCTCTGGGTGCCGGCCCCGCCGCCGAATCCCGACCCCAACTCCATCGGGTCATACCACACGAGCGGCACGACCTTCAGCGGGTTTACCCCCGAGCTCGCCTACGAGCAGACGATCCCCTTAAGCCAGACCTTCCCGGTGACGCTCGACCTGGCACACAACTCCAACATTGGCACCGTCTTCGACCCGTACCACTGGAGTCTCCAAGACCTCACCGTGGACGCCTCCGGGCGGGTCCTCGGCCTGGTCCGCGTCTCCCTCCGCGAACCGCAGGTGGCTCCAGCGACCGTGCCCGTCTTCAGATTGAACGGGCAGACCGGTGCCCCCGAGCAATTCACCACGACGACCTTTCGGGCGTTCTTCCCCCTTGAGCAGATGACGCGGCTCCTGTGGGCGCTCGTCGATCTCGAACACGGAACAGTGGTGGCCTCGACCGCCACACCGAAGGTGGCGATCAACTATCGGGTCGTGAACGAGGCCGCAGACTTCGTCAGCCGGGCCTGGGTGCATTCCACAAAAACCTTCGTGGAGGGGCCGACGCCCGGCACCCAAAACAACGGCTGGCACCTGGTCGAGAGGAACTCCAGGCCGCTCGGGACCGTCACGGAAGTCACGCTGCCTCCCGATTTCGAGCAGAGCCTGACAGTGGACGGCTGGCTCCGGGATGACCTCCGCCAGGCCATGATCGCGCGGGGGCTCTATAACTTCCAGCCCGTGAACCAACCCCGTGGCCTTGAGTCCTACGTTTTCTGTGACGCCAAGGGCGTGTGTAGCTCGCTGGTCATCAACCAGCCGATAGGGAGAGTGCCGGATCCCGGGCAGTTGCTGCAGGCGCGCCGCACCGCAGCAGCCGGAGGGAGTCAGCGACTCGTGTTTCTCGCCATCCGCTTCTTATTGGACCCGTTCGCTGATACCGGCGATTTGCTCGTGTGGGATCCCGATCTCTCGCGCGCGCAGTTCATTGGTGCCGGACTTGGCCTCGGCTTTCACGACCTTGGCGCGGCGACGGGCTCGGCCGCGCTGGTGTCCTCGTTGTTCAGGACGGGCGGCCAGGGCACGACACTCTTTCGCTTGGATCCCACGCAGGCCCCCACGTTCTTTCCGAATGTGGATCTCACCCGGACCTACACGCTGCTCGAGCCGAGCTATCTCTACAACACGGCGGATCTAAAGTTTCATCGTCTGCAGCCGTCGCTGGAGACGACTGCGTTGCCCGCCAAGCTCGCAGTGGTCACCGGCAACCCAATCGGGGATTATCACGCGATACGGTTGCCGTAGGGGCTGGAAGCACAAAGCCTAACGCCCTTTCGATTGCGGAGAATTGGGGTCGGAGTCAATTTTTTGGAGCAAGGAGGAGCCTGAAGGCGGCTATCGGCGAGGGACAAAGGGGTGAGCTAGCCCTACTTTTTCACTTATTCCAACCAATCCTTCTCTTTGAGCTTGCGGGGAAGGTACTTCTTGGTCAGGTACTGGAAGTCCTTGCTGGCGAGGGCGTCCAGTTCGTATTTGAGCCCGCTCGAGAGCATCCGCTTGATCTCTTTCTGCCAGGCTTTCTTCTGGAACCATTGATAGTTGAGGAGCTCGCGGGCGCGGGTGATGTCCTTGTCGTTGAGCTTGATGCCCACGTTGCGGGGGAGCCCGTAGGTTTCGGGGTCCCCGCTGGAGAGCCCGATGAACTTGGCCTTCGGAATGGCCATGCGCTGACTTTCGAAGGCAAGATTGATCGAGCCCTGCTTGATGACCGAGAAGATGTAGTAGCCCCAGGGGTCGTTGTCCACGAGGACATAGATGGGGAGCCGCTTCTCGTCGTGCAGGCGCCGCGCCAGGCGCCGGACCCCGCGGGGCGGCTGGCCGTTTCCCGTCAGGAGAATGCAATTGTGCGTCCGCCAGAACTTGTCTTCGGAGAGACGGTTCCATTGGGTGCCTTTCTCGACCAGGAGGACGAAATCGGCTGTGCAACTCCTGATCTGTAGGTACTCCGGCTCGACGATGGAGGGCACCGAATAACCGCCCTTCCCGAGCTTGGCGCAGTCCACCCGATCGCCGTCATCGACCAGCACCAGGGGCCCGACGACGGAACCGCCGTTCTCGGCCCGCACGTGCAGCTCTTCCCTGAGCGCCGCCAGGGACACTTCCAGGTCCTCGATCAACGGATCGGATTCATCTTGGGTGTCGAAGGTGTTCTCCTGTGAGTTCTTGATCGTGTGCTTGGAACGGTAGTAAATCTCCCTGAGCGAAGTGGTGAGGTCAGCCCGCTGGAGCTCGCAGAGGGCGTCGGCCACGAGAACCGTCTGCATGAACTTCTTGGCCATCCCGACATTGAAGAACGACCGTGCCTGCATCGCTTTGCCCATCTCGATCAAGCCCTTGTGCTCGTTGAACGTGATGTTTGACAGGGAGCGGACCGGGATCGCGAGGGTGGGATCCTTGCGCCGTTGGGCAGCGGTGATGACCACGTCGGCCACACCGACGAGTTTCTTCTCGACCGCGCCGCTTGTCTTTCCGTTTTTTCGCGCCAAGGCGTCGCCTATGTCTTCTTGCGCGTTGCGCGTTTTTGCGATGCGCTTTCCGGTTTAGCCGGGTCCGTCTTGTGTCGAGGCGTTGGCTTCACACGCCGCGTTGGCCGTGCGTGTTTGCTCCTGTCCGTTTCCTGACGCGCGGCACGGCCCTTCGGCCGCGTCCGCTTTGCGGCCTTCTCCTCTTCTTCGGGAGTCTCTTTCGGGGGCCCGGCCTCGTTCGGCGGCTCAACGATCGGCACCGGCACCTCTCCCTCAATACCCTCCGGCGTGACGATAATTGAGTGCGGGAGGCCTTCCGGCCCTTCGTCGCTTTTGCCCAAGGCCTCGTCCGTCTTTTCGCCGCCGGTCCGGGTCATGGCGATCTTCTGAAGCTGCTCTTTGAGCTTCTGGGTGGGCAGTTTGCCGCCCTTGAGGCGGTTACATGCGTCAACAACTTCCTCGATGTAGAGCTCGAAGATATTGCGTCGACGGAATTCACTCTTGGCCTTCTCTCGTCGATGGAGAAAGGTCCCCAGCCGACGACCGCATTCCCGCAGGGCCAGCGTGACCTCTTTGCAGATCTCATCATAATCGGCGATGGCTTCCTTGGATTCACTGGTGAAGGGCACCCAGACCGAGGCCATATGGACGAAAATCACCATGGGGCCAGCCGGCAGGGCGCCTTTGGACTGAGATACGCCGTAGGTGCGCCAGGTGGTCTCCAGCACCGATTTATAGATCGAGCAGGCAGACTGCTGATGCAGGAGCGGCACGCGGTTGGCGTAGCGGATGACGCGGGCGAGCTCACTGTCGTTGTCCTGCTGCTCCCCTTCCGCCAGCGGGATCTTCTTCTTTTCCTGGCTCTCCGCTGCCTGCTCGGGCCCCCGGCCGTAGGCGAGGCCCGCCTCGATCACGAAGGGATTGCCGCGGTACACCGCCGGCGGCCGGCTGACCGCCGTATAGAAATCTCCTTTGATCTGCCGATACAGGCCGGCGAGGATCGCCTTTTCCCCGATCGGTGAGAGGCAGTTGGTCGGCGGCGCCATGATCTTCGTGGACTGGATGGCCTTGTAGAGAAGCTCGGCAGCATCCCCTTGGATGTCACGCGGATGCGTACGGGGCGAGAGCGCCGCGGTCTTGCAGATGTCCTGGGCGAGCGCCTGAGACACCCGGCAGAAATCACTGGACAGGAATCCCGAGAGCCAGTGGCTCTTGGTATCCTGGAGCATCTTGATCAGCGTTCCAAGCTCGATGCCGTAGGGATGCGGCTTGATCTCGCGTGGCGATGGAGGGAGCTCGTGGTACGTCCGGGGATGCTCTTTCGTCTCACCCTCTGGTGTGAAGTACGTCAGCTTCACGTGCGGATTCGCGATGATCGTCTGCTCGATGTACTCGTCCACCGAGGCACGCCCCTTCTGGTAACGGCCCTCGACCTCGATGGTGACCTGCGTTCCGCGCTGGCTCTCCCAATCAATCCGCTTTTCCTCGAGAATCCGAGGCTCGTTCTTCTTCGTATCGATCTGGACTTCAAAGTAAAGGGCCGGCGTCTTTGGACCCGTGCGGGAGGTAATCTGGACGGATTTGCCGGTTGTCATCTGCCCGTACATGCCAGCGGCTGAGATCCCGATACCCTGCTGTCCTCGGCTCATGCGCAACCGATGGAACTTGGACCCGTACAGGAGCTTCGCGAATATCTTCGGAATCTGCTGGCGGACGATGCCGGGGCCGTTGTCAGTGACTGTAATCCGGAAGCGGCTTGCCTGGGCCGGAGGTGGCGGAGTCTCCCCATTGGCGACGATCTCCACTTTGACGACCACATCGGGCAGGATCCCGGCTTCCTCACAGGCGTCCAGCGCGTTATCGACGCCCTCCTTGACGCAGGTGAGCAGCGCCTTTCGCGGATTGTCGAACCCCAGGAGATGCCGGTTCTTGGTGAAGAATTCGGAAACGGAGATCTCCCGCTGGCGCGCCCCCATTTCTTCGGCGGTGACTGCCGGCTTCGGCTGCGGGGCCGGCGGGCTGGTCTTCACAGGAGGACTGGTCTTCGAAGGCTTCGACTTCCGGCCGTGCTTTGCCGAGGGCGATTTCTTCGACGGTTTTCGCATATGCTGCGCCCCCATTTCGACGGCGGTGACCGCCGGCTTTGGCTGTGGGGACGGAGAGCTGGCCTTCGCCGGGTGGCTGGTCTTCTCCGGAGGACTCGTCTTCACCGGACGGCTGACCTTCGCCGGAGGGTCGGTCTTCGCCTGAGGGCTGGTCTTCGAGGGGTTCATCTTCCGGCCAAGGGGGACCGAGGGCGCTGTCGCTGTCGGTTTTCGCATATGGGCCTCATTTGGATGCAAGGACCTTGCCACTTACGCGTTGTGCATCGGCAGAACAGGCAGGTGGAAG
>VBOF01000126.1 GCA_005877855.1 Nitrospirota bacterium
GGTGCGGCCTGCGGCTTGATCCCGAACGCAATGCGGCCGCAGTTGGACTGATAGCTGGCGACATCGTTCGCCTCAGCCCTGATGGGATTGGCATGGCCGCTTATGTGGTGGCAGTGGATGAAGAGACCGAGATCGCGCGGGAGACCGTGCGGTGTTTGAAGGTCTGATCGCCGGAATAGTTCGGTCTGAACATCACTGTCGGAGGCTCTCTTGCCATTGGCTAGTACGCACCGGCGAGGAGGATGATGTATGAACCGGAAGACCAGGAGGAACGCGAGCGGGCAAATGCCGACCGCAATCCTATCCGCTGAGGAGGTTGCGGCTATCGACCGATACTGGCGTGCGGCCAATTACCTGTCGGTCGGGCAAATCTATCTCCTCGATAACCCGCTGTTGAAGCAACCGCTGAGCCTGGAGCACATCAAGCCGCGACTGCTGGGGCATTGGGGCACCACGCCAGGCTTGAACTTTATGTACGTGCACCTCAATCGCGTCATCAAGAAATACGACCTGAACATGATCTACATCGCCGGTCCTGGTCACGGCGGTCCCGGCCTTGTCGCCAACACCTACCTGGAAGGGACCTATAGCGAGATCTATCCGAACATCTCGCAGGATGGAAAGGGGATGCAGAAATTATTCAAACAATTTTCGTTCCCCGGTGGGATTCCAAGCCACGCCGCGCCTGAGACCCCTGGGTCCATCCACGAAGGAGGAGAACTTGGCTATGCCGTCTCTCATGCGTATGGAGCGGTCTTCGACAATCCCGGTCTCATTGTGGCCTGCGTGGTCGGCGATGGAGAAGCCGAAACGGGACCGCTCGCCGCGTCCTGGCACTCCAACAAGTTCCTCAATCCCGTCAACGATGGTGCCGTCGTGCCGATTCTGCACCTCAACGGTTACAAGATCGCAAATCCGACGGTGCTTGCGCGGATCAGCCATGAGGAGCTGGAGCAGTTCTTCATCGGCTATGGGTACAAGCCGTACTTCGTCGAGGGGGACGAGCCCGAACGAATGCACCGATTGATGGCCGCCACTTTGGATGCCGTCGTCACCGAGATTCAGGCCATCCAGGATCAAGCACGGAGAAAGAAGGATGCAACACGCCCGCGGTGGCCGGTGATCATCCTCCGCACGCCAAAGGGCTGGACTGGTCCCAAGGAAGTGGACGGCAAGCGGACGGAAGGCTCCTGGCGGTCCCATCAGGTCCCTCTCGCCGAGATGGCCAGCAAGAAGCAGCACATCGCGCTGCTGGAAAAGTGGATGAAGAGCTACAAGCCCCAGGAGCTCTTTGCTGAGACTGGGCAACTGCGTCCGGAATTAGCTGAGCTTGCGCCCCAAGGGAGCCGTCGCATGGGGGCCAATCCCCATGCCAATGGTGGCTTGCTGCTCAAGGATCTCAAGATGCCGGACTTCCGGGACTATGCCGTGAAGGTGCCGAAGCCAGGTGCGGTGGTCGCTGAAGCTACCCGTGTCATGGGCGGCTTCCTGCGTGACGTCATCAAGGCGAATAGGGAGGCGCGCAATTTCCGGTTGTTCGGCCCAGACGAGACGGCCTCGAACCGCCTCGACGCGGTGTTTGAGGTGACGGATCGGGTCTGGGAGGGGAATCGTCTTCCTGAGGATGACGATCCCGATGCTCACCTGGCTCCGGAGGGGCGGGTGATGGAGATCCTGAGTGAACACACCTGCCAGGGTTGGCTGGAAGGGTATCTCCTTACCGGTCGCCACGGCTTGTTTTCCACGTATGAGGCCTTTGCGCATATCGTGGATTCCATGTTCAACCAACATGCCAAGTGGCTCAAGACGACGAGTAAAGAGATTCGCTGGCGTCGCCCCATCGCCTCACTCAATTATCTGTTGTCGTCCCACGTGTGGCGTCAGGACCACAATGGATTCTCGCATCAAGATCCGGGGTTCATTGATCATGTGGTGAACAAGAAGGCCGACGTCATTCGGGTGTACCTGCCCCCTGATGCGAACACGCTGCTGTCCGTAACCGATCACTGCCTGCGAAGCCGTAACTATGTGAACGTGATCGTGGCTGGGAAACAGCCTGCCTTGCAGTACCTAGACATGGAGGCGGCCATTAAGCACTGCACGGCCGGCATCGGGATTTGGGAATGGGCAAGCAACGATAATTTCGGCGAGCCCGACGTCGTGATGGCTTGTTGTGGCGACGTTCCCACTCTGGAAACCCTGGCGGCCGTCGACCTGCTCTGGAAGCATGTGCCCGCTCTCAAAGTGCGAGTGATTAACATCGTCGATCTGATGAAGCTACAGCCGCAAAGCGAGCATCCGCACGGGTTGCCGGACAAAGACTTCGATGCGCTATTCACTACCGACAAGCCGATCATCTTCGCCTTTCACGGCTACCCTGGGCTGATCCATCGTTTGACCTACCGAAGGACCAATCACAAGAACCTCCATGTCCGGGGCTACAAGGAAGAAGGCACCACCACGACGCCGTTTGATATGGTGGTTCTCAACGATCTCGATCGTTTCCATCTGGTCGTAGACGTGATTGAACGAGTGCCGAAGCTGGGGCTGACCGCTGCCAATTCCAAACAGGCGATGCTGGACAAGCGCTTGAAGCACAAGGAATATGTCGCCAAGTACGGCGATGATCTGCCGGAGATTCGAGACTGGAAGTGGCCCTATGGGTAGAGGGGACTGACGTCGCAACCAGTGATGGGATGATCCTCGCCGGCGACATTGGTGGAACGAAGACGGTCCTGGCTCTTTTTGAAGAGGAAGGACCGACGATGAGGGAGCCCTCGCACCAGGAGACATTCCCCAGTCGGCAATACTCCACGTTCGTCGATCTGCTCAGCGGCTTCGTCAGTCACTCGCCGCGGGTCCGTATTCGCGCAGCCTGCTTCGGCGTTGCCGGGCCTGTCGTTGACGGCCGGTCCCGCACCACCAATCTTCCCTGGCTTCTCGACGAGCGTGACTTGCAAGCGCATCTCGGAATTGAACAGGTACGCCTGCTCAATGACGTGGAAGCAGCGGCTTATGGGATGCTTCATCTGCAAGAAGATGAATTCGGCGTGCTGAATCCTGAATCCGAGCCCGGCAGAAAGGGCCATGCCGCCCTGATCGCCGCTGGCACCGGCTTAGGGGAGGCCATTTTGTATTGGGATGGCCGCCGCTACCACCCTATGGCGTCGGAAGGAGGGCACGCCGATTTTGCCCCGCAGTCGGATGAAGAGATCGCGCTCCTGAAATACCTCCGTACGCAGATCGGTCACGTCAGTTACGAGCGCATCCTGTCGGGTCCGGGCTTGTTTGCGTTGTACACATTCCTACGGGACACCGGCTACGCCGACGAGCCGCCCTGGCTGCGGGAAAAGGTTCAAACCGGCGACCCCAGCGTCGCCGTGACTGAGATCGGGCTCGCCGGGGGACACCCGCTCTGCACGGAAGCCCTGACACTGTTCTCGCGCATCTATGGAGCAGCTGCCGGCAATCTGGCCTTGCATGTCTTGGCGTATGGCGGCGTCTATGTCGGAGGAGGCATCGCGCCCAAGATCGTGACCAAATTGAAGGATGGGAGCTTCATGGAAGGGTTTACGAGCAAGGGCCGGTATGTGGGGTTTCTGAAGGGCATCCGTGTCAGTGTGGCGCTCAATCCCTTGGCGCCGCTGATCGGTGCGGCCAACTTCGCCAAATCACTGTGATCAAGCCCCTGTTCGAATGGCCTCGAGTAAAGTAGCTGGAGAAGGATGCGCTATGGCGCTCAAGAACGTCGTCTTTCTCTTCGATGTAGACAATACGCTGCTCGATAACGATCGAATCACTGCCGATCTGAAGCGTCATTTAGATCGCGAGGTCGGACACGAGCGGCAGCAACGCTACTGGGCAATCTTGGAGCAGTTGCGGACGGAGCTCGGCTACGTCGATTATCTGGGCGCCTTGCAGCGCTATAGGATCCAGTATCCGCACGATCCGCATCTCCTCACGGTCTCGCACTTCCTCGTAGATTACCCCTTTGCGAATTGCTTGTTCCCCAATGCGCTCGATGTCGTGGAGCATGTCACACGATGGGGACAGGCGGTGATCCTGTCAGACGGCGATGTGGTCTTTCAGCCGCGCAAGATCGAGCGCTCAGGCCTTTCCGAGGCCGTGGAGGGGAAGGTGCTCATTTACGTGCACAAGGAGCAGGAACTGGACGACGTGGAGCAGCGGTATCCAGCCGAGCATTATGTCTTGGTAGATGACAAGTTGCGCATCCTCGCCGCGGTGAAGAAAGTGTGGGGCTCACGGGTGTCAACCGTCTTTCCGCAGCAAGGTCACTACGCCCGCGACCCCCAGGCGTCGGCCAGCTATCCAGCGGCAGACGTAAGTATCGAGCGGATCGGTGACTTGTTGACTTACGACCTAAGCAGTCTCCTTGCGGCTACGCGTGCCACATGACTCCATCGCGCGCCGGAACCGCATGACGAAGATTGGAGGTGCAGGGTCTTAAACCGGTCCAGGTCTTAAGCAGTGTTTCTTGGTGACTCAAAGCGGAAGGTTCGCAAAGCGTACGGCTCGGGGAGGCGACTGACGGCGATCACAAGGAGGACAGGCATGGGGGAGAGCGGACGAGACATCGAGCAGGTGCTCGGATCGATTCACACGACCGAGGTGACTCGGCGAGGGTTCATGATGACGACCTTGGCGGTGGGCTTTGCCTTGGCCGTGCGACCTGTCTCCGCCGAAACAATCGTCACGGACGCGGAGGGCTTGACGGCCGGCGAGGTCAAGATTCCAACGAGCGACGGCCCCCTTCCGGCTTACCGGTCCATGCCGTCCAAAGGACGCTCGTTTCCGGTGGTCGTGGTCGTCCAGGAAATCTTCGGCGTCCATGAGCACATCAAGGACGTCTGCCGCCGGCTGGCCAAGCTGGGCTACCTGGCCGTCGCGCCCGAGCTCTACGCGCGGCAAGGGGACGTATCGAAACTGTCCGGCATCAACGAGATCAGAGAGAAGGTGGTCTCGAAGGTGGCCGATTCGCAGGTGATGGCGGACCTCGATGCGACGGTGGCGTGGGCAAAATCCTCCGGAAACGGGAATATTGAGCAGCTCGGCATCACGGGATTTTGCTGGGGCGGCCGGATCGTCTGGCTGTACGCGGCGCACAATCCCCGGGTGAAAGCGGCGGTGGCGTGGTACGGACGGTTGGTCGGCAAGCCCAGCGAGCTTCAACCCAAGCACCCGATCGACGTCGCGGCGTCGCTGAAAGTGCCGGTGCTGGGTCTCTACGGCGGGGATGACCAGGGCATCCCGCTGGACACGGTCGAGCAGATGCGGACGGCGCTGAAGGCAGCGGGGAGACCGTCGGAGATCGTCGTCTATCCGAATACGCCGCACGGCTTCCACGCCGACTATCGGGCGAGCTATCGAAAGGAGCAGGCAGAGGACGGGTGGCAGCGGCTGCAAGCGTGGTTCAAGCAGCACGGCGTGGGGTAGTAGGACGCCCTGTTGCATCCATCGACATATTTCATTACAATCCCCCCGCTTTAGATGCCGCAAAGGTGGATCTAACTTAAATCCTCCACAAATTCAACTCATAGAGAGGGACAACATGCCTAAGATTATGATCATCCCATCATTCGCATTGGCCCTGGCTTTGCTGATCATGCCCGTGATCGCTAGCTCGCAAACCGCAGATGAGGACGCCGCCCACATGAAAGCGGGTCATAAGAAAGTGGAAGGCGTTGTGACTGGTGTGAAATCGGGTCTCTACACCGTGAAGACGCCGTCAGGCAGCTATACGCTCAACGAGAATGCCTCGATTCGCCACGGCCATGGAGCGCCGAAAGTCGGCGATGCAATGACACTCTGGGTTAATGAAAGCAACATGGTCGTTGACGCCCATCCGAAAGAGCAGGCGGCCAGGGCACACAGCTTCATCTCCGGCAAACTTGAATCGTTGGATAATGTCAAGTCTGAGATCAAGCTGACAACGCCGCAAGGAGTCAAGAGTTTCAAGATCAGACCCGAGACTCGAAATTTTGCAGACATCCCCAAAGGCGCGTCGGTCAAGGCAGAGCTGAATGAAAAAGGAGAAGTGATCGACATCCATAAGGATCGATGAGAATGGGCGTCAGACATCTTTTTCGACTGTTTTCTTGAGCCCGGAACCCGCTCAGCATTATGAAGGTTTAACCCGGATTAGGAGGGAATCCCGTAGCGAGGCGGTCGAGACCGAAGTCCGCCGAGGTTTCTCACAAGCGAGGGCGACACAGGCGTACTCGTGTAGTACGTCGAGGAGACCGAGCGAGAAAAACCTCGCCGGCCGAGAGGATCGGCCGGTGTAGTAGGGATTCATGAGTGATCCGGGTTTATGAAGTAAAAGTGGTGAGTGGGGCCTTTGCCGTGGCCGATGGCCAGCGCGTGGCGGATCGCCTCGGTGATATACGCCTTGGCGGCCTTCACGGCCTGGCTCAACGGCTTGCCGAGCGCGAGGTGCGCGGCGATCGCCGAGGCGTAGGTGCAGCCGCTCCCGTGGGTGTGCGGCGTGTTGATGTACTCGCCCTTGAAGACCTCGAAGAACTTCCCGTCGTAAAGCAGGTCGGTCCCCCGATCAGCGAGCAGATGCCCGCCTTTGATGAGCACGTTGAGACACCCCATCTTGTGAATGATCTCCGCGGCCTGGCGTGCGTCGGGGAGGGTCTTGATCTCGACGCCGGAGAGCTGCTGCGCCTCGTGGATGTTCGGCGTCACCAGGAGGGCCAGTGGGATCAACTGCTTGATCACCGCCTCGATGGCATCAGGCTTGAGCAGCGGATGGCCGCTCTTCGAGACCATCACCGGGTCCACGACGAGGTTCGCGACTTTCTGCGGCCTGAGCATCTTCGCGACGATCTTCACGATCTCGGCGGAGGAGAGCATGCCGGTCTTGACCGCCGTCACCTCGAAGTCGTCGAACACGGCGTCGATCTGGGCCGCGATGATGGAGGTTGGGAGCTCGAAGACCTCGGTGACTTCCTCAGTGTTCTGGGCCGTGATCGCGGTGATCACGGACATCGCGAACACCCCATTGGCCGACATCGCCTTGATGTCCGCCTGAATCCCGGCCCCTCCCCCCGAATCCGACCCCGCTATCGTTAGGACTTGTTTCATGTAAACTCTGCTCACTCTCTCTTACGTCGCAACCGAGATGGGAGACCTAGTTCCTTTTTCACGTCCTCGATCTTCGTTCCGCCTTCTCGTCGGTATTGGCGACGGAGAGATTCGATACGGGCGATGAACTTCGGATCCGACTCAAACAGATAGTCCTCTTTCAGCTCACGCAAATGTACCTTGATGGCTTCATGGATATTCCGTTCTGCTTCCTTGCGGGTGGCGCCGGTCGCCACACAGCCTGGCAAGTCGGGCGAATAGGCCGAATAATTGCGTTTAGCTTTTTCAACAACGATACGGACGCGCTTCATTCTCTTTGACGCCTTTCTCGCAGTGGAGTGTCTAAATTATCGGGGTGGCACCGAACGGGCGCCCGGTCCGCGCGCAGCGACTGTGGCTTCCGGAGCGAGCACGTCCGGGCTGTTCGGTGACAGGACCCCCACCCTATTTCTTCCTGTATTTAAAACAATCAACCACGTGATCGTCCACCATGCCCGTTGCCTGCATGTGTGCGTAGCAGACCGTTGAGCCGACGAACTTG
>VBOF01000127.1 GCA_005877855.1 Nitrospirota bacterium
GACCTATGATGTGCGCCTCAGGTAGATGAATTAGGTGAAGTAAAAAGTTGAGCGAGCCCGGGTTTGACAGACACTGTATTGTTGCAATGGGAGTCGGAAGCCTCATCATAGGCTTTGAGGATAGGGATGACCCCATCAGGGGGACGGACACTGGACAGAAGGGTGTCCGTCCCCTTTCGTTTGATCGAACCGCCTGACGCAGGTGCTGATCGGCGCGGTGACGCATGAAAGCTACACGTATGATGCGCTGGGGCACGACAGCCTTATCGAGGAAGCTTCTCGGCGACGGCCAGGTACGCTTGGTCGTCGAAGGCGGAATGGATGCTGATCTGTACCGCCCCGCTGGCGAAGAGCAGCAGCGCGAACTCCTGGCGGGTGAGAGAGTGGAACATCCCGTCCCGCTCGGCTTGCTTGATCGTGCCGAATCTGAGCAACATCCGTCTGGCTGCTTCGATCGCCTCCGGCTGCCCAGGCTGTTGCGTCGTGAGCCGATAGATGTGGGAGAGATCGGCCTGGGGCTTCAGACTCGTGATGACCATCTTTCCGCCGGGGGAAAGCACCCGGACGAACTCTCGGAGGGTGAACAGCGGGTCCTGAAGATAGCCAAGCACAAGGTTGCAGACGATCCGATCGAAGTGGTTGTCGTGAATGGGAAGAGGGGAGTCAAGGTCCGCCACCAGGAGCGTCGTTGTGAGGAGCGGGTGAGCCATGACCGTCGCCGGACTCTTATCCCTGATCTCGGCAGCCGCCTGCGCGAGGTTCATCCGGACCGACGTGAGCGCGCTTGGCACGAAGTCAAGCCCGACATACTGGGGCGGAAGAAACTTGGGGCCGGGCTCGCCCCGCAGGCGGTAGGCCTGCTGGGTGAGAAGAAAGAGGCCCAGCTCACCGTTCCCGCAGCCGGGGTCCAACACCCGCTCTCCCCGCTCGAGCGGGCCGGCGAGGCGTGCGACCTGCTCCAGGAGATGCCAATACGCGGAGACGTTCAGGAGATGCCGTGTGTGGTCCAGGTGGGCTCGCCAGAATTCCCGTAGGGCGGGTTTTCTTTTCGAGTGGCGGGCCCTTGCCCGTTCCTGTTCCACCCGGATCTGGGCCGCGATCGTCCGTGGGGAAGGCTCCACCAAGCCTTTCCGGGAGCGATCCGGAAAGAACCGTTCCATGCAGCAGGAAGCCACCAGGCGAACCAGGGCGAGGGTCTGTCGTGGATTGTCCCGGAGCCGGTGGAGCGCGTCGGGGATCAGGTACAACTGGGCCTCGTGTGTTTGCAGAGAGGCCAGCACCTTCTTCACGGCATCCGGTTGCGTCCAGGGGTCGCCCTCGGCCGCAAAGAAGAGCACGGGGGTCTGCAACCGCTTCGCGTCCTCGATCGTGGTAAGCAGGTCGGCATAGCCTTCCTTGATCGCGTCGCTCAGGAAACGGTCACCGTCGACGTTCAATCCGAGCAGGTTCATCATTCCGAGCCCGGCGCTCCGCAGGAAGGTCACGATGGAGTCCTCTTGGTGAGCCCGCAAGGCGGCTTGCAGGTCCATGATGCCGGTCAGCACGACGAGCAGGGCGACCCGGTGGTCTTGGGCGAGCCGCTTTAAAGCAACGCGACCCGTCACGTTCGCCGCGATCACCACGATCGGGCTCGTCGGCCGCTTGCGGTTTGCATAGTCGAGGACGGCGCCGAGGTCCTGGTTCATGCTTGACAGGGTTGCCTCCGCCATCTCGCCGTCGCTCTCGCCGACATGGTTCGTGTGGTCGTAACGGAGGACGTGAAACCCGTTGGCGGCCAGGTAGGACGCGAGTGTCACATAGTCGGTCTTGGTCTCGCCGTAGCCGGGCGCGATGATGACGAGCGGAGCGCCAGGATGCGATTCCAAGGAGCCGTCCTGGCAGGCCGCGATGCGACGGCCGTCGCCTGTCAGCCATTCTACCTGTTGGCTGAGGAGCTGGACCATGTCGGGCCGGTCGTCAGCCTGGCCGCAGAACGTAAGAAGCTTCCCGACCAGTTCGGCGAGCGTGCATTGGACATTGGCGCTGTCGTGGAGGAAGCGGATGCCGACACGAGGGGTTCGGGCCTCCGTCCCGTCAAGCCCGCCCCACACGATCTCGCCCGGCACGGTGAGGTCGGAGACATCGCCGGAAGCCGACGCTGGAATCGGGGGCACGGCCTGCTTCAGCAGCAGGCGTAACACGAGGCGCCCGCTGCGTTCGTCCGCCCCCAGAGCGGGTTGTCCGGCGAGCAGCCGGAGGCTGGCGCCGGTCACGTTCAGGTCGGTCGTGCGAGCCTGGTGGGGTCCGCCTTTCGATTCGATCTGCACCGGTATCGCCACATCCACTCTGGCTTGCAGCCGGCGCTCCGGGAGCAGGGCGGTTCCAGGTTCCTGGTGATCGGCTTGGCCCTCCCCGGGCTGTGCCGGCGCGGTGCTGGGTGCACTCGCCTCCAGCAGGAGGCGTGAGGTCGGTTGGGGCTTGAGGAGGCCGGTGAGCTTCACCGACATCTTTCGCTCGCGCAATCCGTCCAGGAGCGATGCGAGGAGGGCCGTCTTCGTCTCGTCGAGCGGTTCGAACTCGACAGCGAAGCCTGATCCGAGATGCTCAGGCGAACCGACCACGTGGCCTGTCGCCGCGCGAATGCGGTGTATCCTTCCGCGGATCTCCAGCAGGCCGATTTCGGTGACGAGGCCCAATTGGATCGGCTGGTTTTCGGCGACGGGAACCGGGCGGTCCAGGACCACGTAGAGCCCGCCGAGACCGATGTTGGGAGCGGTCCCGGATGACGTCTCATCATTGGGTCGCACGACACGGTCTTGGTCACCGTGACCCGGATCGCCGTGCCGTCGGCCCGGTGCAACTGGAGTTCGTGTCTTTGGAAGGAGACGCGCTCGTCGGAGCGCTCCGGAAGGTCGCCGGACAACGCTGTCAGGTCCATGCGCTGGGCCTCCTGCAAGGAGGACAAGCCGAGCAGGCTGAGGAAGGTTTCGTTCGCCTCGAGCAGGCGCCCGTCTCGGGACAACTTGAAGACGCCGACTCCGAGACGATTCAGCAGGGTGTGCAGGCCGGCCTCGAGGCGAATGGTGCGCCGCCGGGACTCGGCGCGTTCCAGGGCCGACCGGACGGCGGTTCGCAGGCGCGCGGCGAACTGGGTCGTCTTGCGGATGTAGTCGTCCAGCCCCGCCTGCATCGCTTCCACCGCCAGCTCTTCGTTCCCAGTGCCGGTAAAGATGATGACCGGGACGTCGCTGTACCGGGCCTTGACCGCACGCAGGACCGACAAGCCGTCGGTCCAGCGCAAGTGGGAGTCGGTGATCACCAGGTCGAAATTGCCTCCTTCGAGCGCGTCGGTGAAGGGCTGCTCTTCGGTGATCTGCCGGATGTGGAGATCAAGATACTCCAGGCCGAGCTCGCGCATGACGAGGGCGCGGTCGTCCGGATTGTCGTCGATGATCAGGACGCGGAACGTAGTGCTGATGGAAGCACCTGTGCTGGCTTAATTATTTAGGACGGCGCGAGAATATACCATAGCTGGTAGAAAATTCCTATTTTTACTCAGGATATGGTAGCCTGAAGTCGTTCCAGCGCTTCGTGAGCTAGAATCTAGTAGAAGCTACATTCCCTATGCAATACCACGTATATAGGGAGTCCCCCTACGAAAGAGGGATGTGTGCTCTTAAAATTATGCTGTGCGTGGCCCACGGTCAAAAGGACTGGACCCGTATGGAAGAAAATGTGATATTTGTGGACCGCATGATTCCCGACAGAGCGAGGGTTGACGAAACATGATGGATCGCGAACTCAAGCTGCTTAATGAGCTGCTCCTGCAGCTCGGCGTTACATTCGTCCTGGCGGTGGCGCTGTTCGGGGTGTACATGCTGATGTCCTGGAAACGGGCCAAGAAGCCCCCGCGCAGCTTCTTCACCATCTACGTTGTCACGCTCGCGCTGTATGTCCTGTTGATCTTGAATGAAAGCGAACTGGTCGGATGGGTGAATCTGTGGGAAGGGGTCTACCTGTGGACGAAGTTCGCCGCCTATCTCGGGACCGCCTTCTTACTCTTGAAGGCAGTGGATGTTCTCCTCCTGGAGGACTATCTCATCGCCAAGAAAGGATTCTACATCCCGGACCTGCTTCGGCTGTTGCTCTTGCTCAGCGGGCTCGCGGTCGCCGGAATAATCTTTCTCTGGACGGTCATGGGTATCAACGTGGTCGCGCTGGTGGCCATTCCGACCGTCGCGACGGCCGTCATCGGCTTCGCGCTGCAGGACACCCTGAAGCGGTTCTTTGCCGGGCTCATGCTTGGCAAGCTGGTGCGGGTCGGGGACTGGGTGCGCTTGGCTGGCCAGGTGGGGCGGGTCATAAAGGTGGATCTAGCTCACGTGACGATCCTGACGCCCACGGACGATTTCGTCATGATTCCCAACAACCTCGTCGCCCAGCAGGAGATCTTGAATTACAACAAGCCCACCACGAGACACGCGCGGACCGTGTTTTTGGACGCCAGCTTAAAGATGCCTCCTTTGCAGGTGCAGAGCGTGCTGGTCGAGACGGCGAAAGCGGTCCGGGGCGTCCTCGACGACCCGGCGCCCCTGGCTTTCGTGGCGGCCTACAAGGACTCCAGCATCCAGTATCGCCTGACGTTCTGGGTCCAGGACTACGCGCTTGCGGGGATCATCGAAGGACAGATCCTGGCGTACGTCTGGTACGCCTTCGAGCGCCACGGCATCGAGATTCCTTTCCCGCAGCGCACGATCCACGTCATGAAGGCGGAGGACGAGCGCGAGGCGATGGCGGCCGAGCGGGAACGAATCCTCGACGCCCTGGGCCGGATCGACTTCTTTTCGGTTCTCAGTCCAGAGGAGCTGGAGACGGTCGCCCGGCAGGCCGCGGTCCGGGTCTACTTGCCGGGCGAGGTCGTCGTCCGGCAGGGCGATGCAGGGGCGGAATTCTTCATCATCCTGGAAGGCTCCGCCGAGGTTCGCATTGGCGAGGGAGGTAGGGTCGCAACGGTCGCCACGCTCCAGGCGAAGCAGTTCTTCGGCGAGATGTCGTTGCTGACCGGTGAGCCACGCTCAGCCACGATCGTCGCGCAGACAAAGCTGGAAGTGGTGGTCATCACCAAAGAGACCCTCGAGCGGCCGATCATGAAGAATCCCCAGATAGCGGAACGGATCGGCGGGGTCCTGGCGGAACGGAAGTCCGAGCTGGCGGTCCACCTGGAAAGCCTCAATCATCGGCACGAGTCGCGCCAGGAGGTCGTGGAGCAGAGGAGAAAGTCCCTGGGCTCGCGCATCCGTCAATTCTTCGGCGCGCCCGCGCGCTAGCAGGCGGAGCCGTGCCGACCTGTCCAGCCTGTTACAAGCAGAGTCGTAAGCCTGAAAAATTCAACTACGTGCATCATCGGGTGTTGCGGAGGATTGGCATCGGCTACTTCCGGTGTACACACTGCGACGCCTATTATTTCGGCTTCCCGTGGTACGAGTGGGGGTGGTTCGTGAGGCTTAGGGTTATGACTAGGTCTTTGACCAGAAGACCTCCTGTCGAACGCACGTGCCCGACCTGCGGTCAGAACAGGATCCACCGATCACATCGTCAGAGCATCGGCGAACATCTCCTCAGCTTCTTCCTCATCAGTCCGTATCGCTGTGAAGAGTGCGGCCGTCGCTTCTTTGCCTGGAAGCGGAATGGTGGCAGCTGAAGACGCGATTTTTCTCACTTCGGCAGGGCAAACTGCAGTTTCATCCCTTTGGCGAGATGCTCACGTTTGACCGTCCCGGCAGGCAGTTCGAGCACGTACAAGGCCTGCTTGTTCGATTTGTATTGCGGGCAGGGATCCTGGCGGCACCCCGGGACGTTCTCCTCGATATAGACGATCCGCTTGTCCAGCCCCAGCCACAGGATGTCCAGCGCGATCATGGTGTTCTTCATCCAGAAGCTCCACGCGCCGGCTTCCTCGAAGACGAACAGCATGCCTCTGTCGGGCGCCAGCCGGTCCCGGAACATCAGCCCACTGGCCCGCTTGGCAGGCGTGTCGGCCACTTCGGCGAGGATGCGGGTGCCTTTGGGGTAGGTGATCGTGATGAGCGGCGGGTCTGCGATGAAGAGAGCGGCGGCTAGCAGCGCGGTGAAGCAGAAGGTGCGTTGCCCGATCATCGAAGAGATCATCATAGGTAAGTTTCGCTGTCTTGACAAGGTTGAAAGTCATGGGGTACGGTGCCGCCATGGAACGGCCCTGGCTCCGGCAATACGAGGCGGGGGTTCCTGCTACCCTCTCCTATCCGGACATCCTCCTGCCCCAATTCTTGATTGACTCGGCCAGGCGGTACCCGAACCGCACGGCGCTGGAGTTTTACGGCCGGCGGATCTCCTACCGCCAGCTCAATACCATGACGGACCGGTTTGCGCAGGCCTTGGTCCGCCTGGGAGTCCGCAAAGGCGAACGGGTGGCCCTCATGCTGCCCAATTGCCCTCAGGCGGTCATCGGTTATTTCGGCGCGTTGAAGGCCGGAGCGTGGGTGGTGGCGACGAATCCCCTGTACTTAGGCACGGAAATCGCGCACCAGGTGACGGATGCGGGTGCGGAGACGATGATTGCTCTCGACCAGTTCTATCCGCGGATCGAAGAGGTGCGTACGCACACGCCGCTCAAGCGGATCATCCTGACCCGCGTGTCTGACTACCTCCCCTGGCTGAAACGACTCCTCTATCCCATCAAAGCCCGCCGGCAGGGGCAGTGGGTTGACGTGAAGCGCGTGCCACCGCTCTACGACTTTTGCGCGCTGCTCCAGGCGGCGCCGGCGGAGCCGCCGTCAGTGCCCGTTTCGGCGGACGACGTCGCGCTTCTGCAGTACACCGGCGGCACCACAGGCGTCCCCAAAGGGGCAATGCTCACGCACCGCAACCTCGTTGCCAACGCGATCCAGTGCCTGCGATGGTTGCAGGGAATGCGGGACGGAGCGGAGGTCTTTCTCGGCGTGCTCCCCTTCTTTCACATCTATGGCATGACCACCTGCCAGAACCTGGCGACCATGCTCGGCGGCACCATCGTCCTCCTGCCACGGTTCCAGCCGGATGAGGTGCTCAGGGCGATCGCCGCCCGTCGCGTCACGGTGTTCCCCGGCATCCCGGCGATGTACATGGCGCTGGCGAACCATCCCCGGGCGGGCGACTACGATCTGCTCTCCCTCCAGCTCTGCGTCAGCGGGGCGGGGCCCCTGTACGCGGAGGTCCAGGACCGCTTCGAGAAGCTGACCAGGGCGCGCCTGATCGAGGGATACGGGCTCACCGAAGCCGGTCCCGTGACGCATTGTAACCCGGTCGTCGGCCGGCGTCACAGCCGATGCATCGGGCTGCCGCTGCCCGACACCGAGGCGCGGGTGGTGGATCCGGAGACCGGAACTCCCGTGTCTGCTCCGGAAGACGGCGGGGAGTTACAGATTAGGGGGCCGCAGGTCATGAAGGGCTACTGGAATCAGGAAGCGGAGACGGCGGCGGTGGTGCGGGACGGCTGGCTCTCGACGGGCGACATGGTCCGGATGGACAAGGAGGGGTTTTTCTTCATTCTCGACCGCAAGAAGGATATGATCAAGTCGGGCGGCCTGAATGTCTATCCCCGCGAAGTGGATGAGTGCCTCTGCGCGCACCCGAAGGTCAAAGAGGCCTGCGTCGTCGGCATTCCCCAGGACTTGCGGGGCGAGAAGATCAAGGCCTTCGTTGTGCTGAAGGAGGGCGAGTCGGCGACCTCGACGGAGATCCTGGAGTATTGCAGGCAGCGGCTGGCGAAGTTCAAAGTGCCCAAGCAGGTGGAGTTCCGCACGGACCTGCCGAAGACCTTGGTCGGCAAGGTGCTGCGGCGGAAGCTCCTCGAAGAGGAATTGAAGCGCGGGCCCGTCGGGACGGGCGGCACGAGCGTTGGGTCCGAGGATAAGCGGTGACGTGACCGTCATTGCATCAGGGGATCGATCCGTGGCATACGTACTGCATACCGCGATGGCCATTGACAAAGCCGTGTTGCACCGGGACCGGTGCATCGAAGTGCCGGAGAACGTGTCCTACCATGACCACTGGACGGGGGTCTGGCAGGAGATTCCGGACAAGGAGCGGGCCTACGAGGCCCTCGACCTGAGTCCGGCCAAATACAGGTTGAAATGCCAGCTCTGCAAGCCGTGACCGCCCCTCACCCTGTTCCTCTCGGGGAACCCGTTGCTCCTCGGAATGCAACGGGTCATGGGGAGAGGAGAGGTGAGGGGAACATAAGGGAGTTCGCATGAAAGAAAAAAAGAAGGTCCATTACGTCAAGGGTGTCTTCGTCTGCCCGCAATGCCGGCAGTCCTACGTCCAGGAAAAATGGATTGAGGAGTGGCGGGTCCGCTGTCACAAGTGCGACTATCGCGGCTCGTTGACACACGTGTCGGTCGAGGAGCAGCTCGACGAAGAGATCCGCCGCTACTGACATGGTTCCGTCGGTCCTCTGGCTCGCCGTGGCGTGGGCGTGGGGTGTTCTCCTTGCTCCCACACCGACCTTGGCCGCCGACGAACCTGTCCCCTTCGAGGTCCTCGTCACTTACCACTCGCGCACCGGCAACACCGAGAAAATGGCCCGCGCGGTCGTCGACGGGGCGAGGAGCGTGCCCGGCGCGCGCGTCGTGCTGAAACGGGTCGGTGAGGTGACCAATGAGGACCTCTTCACTTCGGACGCCCTTATCGTCGGCTCGCCGGTCTACTGGTCGAACATGTCCGGAGAGGTCAAGACTTTCTTCGACAACTGGCAGCTCAAGTTCGGCGTCTTCCCCGAGTTCAAGATGCGCAACAAGGTCGGTGCGGCATTCGCGACGGGGGGACAGGTCTCCAGCGGCAAAGAGGTGACGATGCTCACCATCCTAGCGGCGATGCTCGGCAACCAGATGATCGTCGTGAGCGGGGGTGGCGCGTTTGGCGCGAGCGCCACCACCGAAGGGGATTCTCCCGGCATCGACGAGAAGGAGTTGGCCGCGGCTCGCGAATTGGGCAAACGCGTGGGGGAGGTGACCGTGCTCGTCAAGCGCGGCGCGCGCAAGTAGGGTATGTCGGATTCCTTTGACGTCGTCGTGGTGGGGGCTGGACTCGCTGGCTCGGCCTGCGCGCTGACCCTGGCGCGCAACGGCGTGCGGGTGTGCGTCTGCGAGCGGGGCGCCTGGCCCGGTGAGAAGAGCCTCTCGGGTATGATCCTCTACGGCCGTCCACTGGCGGACATGATCCCCGCGTTCTGGAAAGTAGCGCCGGTGGAGCGCGCGATCACCAGGCGACGCTTTTCGGTCCTGTCACAGGACTCGGAAGTGGCTCTGGACCTGCGCTTCGAGGAGTTCAACCACGAGCCCCACAACTACACGTTCAGCGTGCTGCGCTCCCGGTTCGATCGGTGGTTCGCCCGGCAAGCGGCGGAGGCCGGCGCGACCGTGTTCACCGAAGCGCTCGTCGAGCATCTGCTCTGGGAGGGACAGAAGGTGGCGGGGGTCCGGCTCCGTGGAGGCAGAGACCTAGCGGCCAGCGTGGTGGTGTCCTGCGAAGGCACCAACGCCTTTCTCGTCGAACAGGCGGGCCTGCGTGACCCCTATTTGCCTCGCAAGGTCGCGGTCGGCGTGAAGGAAGTGCTGGCGTTGCCCCGCGAGGTCCTTCAGGAACGGTTCGGCCTGGAAGGGAATGAGGGCGTTGCCATGGAGTTCTTTGGGCAGTCTGTGAAAGGCCTCGTCGGGTCGGCGTTCCTCTACACGAACCAGGACACGCTCTCGGTCGGCTTGAGTTGTTCGGTGGCATCCTTGATCCAGGGCGGGATCCCGCCGGCCGAGCTGCTGGCCCAGTTCAAGCAGCACCCGTCGGTGCGGCGCTGGCTGCGCGGTGGCGAGCGAGTGGAGTACGGCGCGCAGATGATTCCCGAAGGTGGCTATTACGGCGTCCCCCTGCTGGTCCGGGACGGGTTCCTGGTGTGCGGGAGCGCCGCCGGGTTCGTGGGTGGGATGTTCTACCACGAGGGCTCCTCGATGGCGCTGCTCTCCGGGAGGCTGGCGGCAGAGAGCATCCTGGACGCACGGCGGAAGGGAAAGTATACCGCCCGTATTCTCAAGTCGTACGTGCGGCGTCTCAAGCAGAGTCCGATCATCAAGGACCTGCGCGCCCAGCGTCATCTCTCGGCCTGGTGTCACGAGAACCCGCGCTTCTTCAAGGAGTATCCCGAGCTGGCGGTGGAGCTGCTGCGGGACTACTTCACGGTCTCTGACAACAAATCAAAGGCCGAGATCCACCGTGGCGTCGTGCGAAAGCTCCAGGCGCGCATGGGGTATCTCCGGGGCCTCCGCGACTTCTGGCGCTTCCGCAAGGTGATGTTCGGGCGCTAGGCGTTAAGCAGAGCGGGTCCTGTCACCGAATTACCGTGGCACCCGTTGCTCCGACGAATGCAACGAGTCAAAGCTCGCGCGGCCGACCGGCCGCATCTTGGGTGCTCCGGGAAGCCAAGCAAGTCGCACCTACGATGCGGTCCGATCGGCCGAGAAGCCCCGGTCGCACTGTGCTGCGCCCGGGCCCCATGCGGCGTCACCCGCAAGATAATTCCTCACCTACGCTGGTAGGAGGATGGTGATAA
>VBOF01000365.1 GCA_005877855.1 Nitrospirota bacterium
ATATGCTGTGGCAGGGCGCGGCAAAGGCCTGAAATTAAGAGGCTTCAGGCTGGGCTTTGACTGTAAAGGCAGTCGAGGCCAGGGAAATTAGAAAATAAATCTATCCCCGATTCTTCCCTGCACACGATCCGTAAACTCTGAAGAATTTTCTGGAACGCGTGCGCGCCTACCGCCAGTCGCGGATGCAACGTCACTCGACATGATGTAGCTTCATCAAGTTGGTCCCCCCGGGCTCACCGATCCGAGTGCCCGACAGGATCACGATCCGCTGCCCCGGTTTCACGAGCCCTTCCGCCTTCAAGCGACGCTCCGCTTCGTGTACGCGCTCGTCCGTCTGGGCGATCTGCTCCATCGTATGTGGAATCACTCCCCAGTACAACGCCATCTGCCGGCGTACAGCCTCATATGGCGTGAACGCGATGATCGGAGCGACAGGGCGCTGCTTCGAGATCAAGCGGGCCGTTGTGCCCAACTCGCTGAAGGCCACGATCGCGCTGCCGGCGGTTGCGGCGACCGCCCACGAGGCAGCGCCGCAGATGGCCTCCGGGAAGGAGACCTCGCCGTGGCCGACATCCGACCGACGCTCGAACCGTGGTTCAATCCCTTCCTCCGCTGCCCGGATGATCCGATCCATGACGCACACCGCTTCCACCGGATAGCGCCCGATCGCCGTTTCGGCTGAGAGCATCACTGCGTCAGACCCATCGAAGACCGCATTGGCGACATCCGAGGCTTCGGCTCTGGTGGGACGAGGGTTCTGGGTCATGGACTCCAGCATCTGAGTGGCGGTGATCACGAGACGGCGGCGCCGGTTGGCTTCCGTGATGATTTTCTTCTGTAGGACCGGCACCGCTTCAGGACCCATTTGGGCGCCTAAATCGCCGCGAGCGATCATCACCCCGTCCGCCTGATCAAGAATCCCGCCGAGAGATTGAACCGCTTCAGGCCGCTCGATTTTGGCGATGACCGGGACATCCCCGCCGCACTCGGCAATCAGCTTTTTTGCCGCGACCACGTCCTCAGGACCTCGGACAAACGACAGGGCCACATAATCCACTCCCTGAGCCACCCCGAATCGGAGATCTTCCCGATCCTTGTCGGTCAGCGTGGGCACGCTGACCCGAGTGCCAGGCAAGTTGATCCCTTTATGGGAAGTAATCCGTCCGCCGGTGATCACCGTGCATTCGACAGCGCCACCGGTGATCCGATTCACCGTCAGCTCGACGAGCCCATCATCAATCAGAATCCGCGCGCCTGGCTGGACATCTCGTGCCAGGTACTGGTAGGTCACAGGAATGTCGATGGCGCTGGCAGGTGCGACGGACTGGGCACCGCTCTGGCCACCAGATCGCAAGAACACCGTCAGCAGCCTCACGCGCTGATCAGCGGCCACGTCGATCCCGCCATCCGGGATCGTCCCGATACGGATCCTCGGTCCTTGCAGATCTTGGATGATTGCGACCGGCGCGCGCCGACGGCCAGCCGCTTCGCGGAGAGCTTTGATGGCGCGGCTGTGTGATTCGTGAGAGCCATGCGAAAAGTTCAGTCGAGCCACATCCATACCGCTCTCAATGAGATGGCCAAGCAGCTCGGGTGAGTCGCTGGCCGGACCAATCGTGCACACGATCTTCGCCTTCCGCATCTGAAAGCCGTCCCTCGTTATTCGTTATTCGTGGAGCTCTCTTGCTATGGACGTTCGGTGCCGTGCATCCGGGCGAAGACCTCCCATTCAAACTGCTTTGGCGCCACGGCATGGAGCGGGACCGCCTCGATGGTTCCTGGTTCGCGATAGGCCAACATGCAGCCGATGACGCGCTCCGGGTCTTTGACCAAACGGCGGACTGCTTCATAGGCCAGGTGCTGGGCGATGGCCTTATCCTCAGGTGTCGGGGGAGCCCCTCTTAAGGTATGGCCGAGAATCGTGGCCTTAGTCGCCGGAGTCAGGGGGTAATGGCCGGGGCTCATCTGAGCTTGCGGCCACTGAGCAATCGTGCGACCCACATAATCGACAAGACCATGGACCCCTCCATCCCGGTGATGGCGGTGAGGCGTCTGCTCGGCCACAACAAATAAGTGGCTCTTGTTCGGGACACCCAGGGTCCGCTTTCGATCGATTGATTCGCCAGTGCCACGGCGGAATGGAAGCCCAGCGCCGTTGTCCCCGCGATATTGTTGTCGATCGTGCCGGGAATCCCAACGACCTGGACTCCGAACCCTTCATAAAGAGCGCGTGCGCCTCGAAGACTGCCGTCGCCTCCGATGACGACCAGTGCACCGTCTTCCATGTGAGGCTTGAGGTGTCGCATCGTGGCCTGTTGGACGTGCTCATCCTTGAAGTCCTCGAAGCGACTGCTTCCGATCGGGGTGCTCGCATTGCTGCCCATGCCTCGCGTGGCCTGCTCGGTCACCGCCTCAATCCAATTGTTCGCCAGTCCTAAGAACCCATGACGAACGAAGAGGACTTCCAGGCCCAACCGGTTTCCTGCCACCCGCAGTTCCTTTAACGCGGCACCGGCTCCGGCAAAATCGCCACCCGACACCAAGGCAACGATTCGCTTAATCTGTTTGGGCTTCAGCGTAACCCGATCGCGCCGCTCACGCTCGACGGTCATCCAAGCGTCACGCGCCGCCCGTTCCCGCGCCGACAGACCCACCGCGGTCGAATAGCCGGACAAGAGTCCGTGTTCAAAGGTGAGCAGGACAACGTTATCCTGTCCTTCCTTGTATTCTCCGAACTCGGTGAAGGCTTCACGAAATGGCCGAGGATCCAGATAGATCATCAGCGCGCGCAACGTGGAGCTATGGGTATACAAACACAGGACCTTCCCCTGGTGCGATTGACCCAGCCTGCGAAAACCGTCCACGACATCAACATAGACATCGAAGAACGAGTGACCGCCCGGATAGCTGTAGAGGGGATGTTTGATGAGACGCTTCGCTGTCGTCGGATCGACGCCGAACGCCTTGGCAGCCTCCTCCACCTCCGTCTTTTTGTCTAAGCCGGTTGCCCAGCCGAAATCCTGGGATTCCAACGCGGACTCAACCGCGGGCTGGGTCGCCTTGCAACTGTCGGAGTGTGACGCAAGCAACGCTGCAACCGCCCGCTCGCAGAGCTGCCTCGTGTTCGGGCTCGGGCTGACAAGATGGACAAACGTGCGCGGGTCCAGGTAGTTGTGGAGATGGAGAAAGTCCAGTTGCTGCCCAACCACGCCAATCATTCTGGCTAGCGCTCCCCCGACCGCGTCGGCCTTTGCCACACCTCGGTCTGGATCCAGCACATTGGCAAGCCGGCGCCCGACCCGATACTTCGCGCTCTCCACCCGCGAGACCCCATGGCGCATGGTGAAGAGAAGGGTTCGACCGGTCAAATCGCGAGGCAGCAACCAGAACCGATCATCGCCGAGATCTAACACGATGCGATCCTCCGCCAATTGCGGCGTCAGTTGAGCTCGCGGGACGATCCCGACCGGACGACGGTGGGGCGGTTTCTGCACCGAACCGATTGGAGCTCGAACTAACGGCGCCAGCTCTCCGGCTGCGAGGAGTTGATTCCAGGCGGCAAAAAACACGAGTTCGTCGCCGCCGCATCCGTCGTCGATCAATCCACGACGCGCAACCCTGTATTCCTCTGCCGTAGGAAAGCCCTTTTGAGCGCGCTGAACAAACGCGCGGATCTTCTCCATGGCTTCGCGGGCCCGCCGTGGTCGGTCAGCCGAAGGAGACGGGGCAGGCGGGAGCACCATCCCCTCACCCGCGGTTCGGTGAGCAAGAACCTCTCCGTAGGCCAGCAATCCTTCGAGTGTCACAAAGTCCAGTTGATCCATTGCCAAACCCCACTCCCCATACTTTACCAGTACGAGGCTTCAGCGTGCAGCTTTTCGGAGCACGGCGGGGAGTGCAGGCCGCAGGACCCCGCCGCCTCCGGCGATATCGAATCTTCTTCTCTTCGAAAATCGAGTCCGACCCTAATTACTCCCTAGGCTCCCGCTCTTCCCAATGTCGCTGTGCGGTTCTTGCTTTCGCTTTCTCAGAAGCCCGTAGGCGAGTAGCGCGGGAAGAAAGCTCCATATGAAGCCAGCATTAGCTGTGCGTCC
>VBOF01000368.1:0-2020 GCA_005877855.1 Nitrospirota bacterium
CGAGGTCTACTGCAAATGATGCAACAACCGCTATCAGACCTTGAAACTCAGCGAGCTACCTTCTCTTTGTGTTATGACCTTTCTGCTACGGCGATAGATCTTGAGCGTCCACGTTTTTGGGAGTTGATGGAGATCTCGGCCCACTATGGTATTGGCACTTTAGCTGAAGCGCGACGTCAACAAATTCGAGAGGCTCTGCCTAGATGGCTCCATCCATGGTTGAGCAGAGTGTATCGCTTGGTGAAATCCTGTAACAACCAATGCTAGACGCACCAGCATCTGGAACTCAGTTTGTTGTGTTGTGACCACAATGGGATTCTTATAGATGTTAAGGGCTAGCGTCCATGAAAGCTCAAACTCTTGAGCATTAGCCGTTTCTCTTCAAGGGGGAACCAAACTTCAATGGACCCAATACCTAGAGGTCTTGAGAAGAGCGAGTCTAGCCGAGCGTGTCCCGATAAGATCTGCACTGACACAGAACGTGTGGTTGGGGGCATCAGGGTACTGTTTAGTGCTGTCTCGGCAAAGTCGGGTGGGTCTGCGGTCTATATCAAGAATCTTTCGCGATGCCGCACGCTGAAGGAGTCGCCGCATCAGTTTATTTTCCTTGTGCCTCCCGGACTCGCGAACAGTTTGGGGACACCAGCGGCGAATATCCGTGTGATCGCGACTAGGGCCGGGCTAGGATCGCCGTGGAAAAGATTCTTGTGGGATCAACTGGTGCTGCGGCAGATTGTCAAAGAGCAAATGGTCGATGTCCTTGTTTCGGCCTCTGACTTCGGCATGTTCTATCCTCCTTGCCGTGAGATCCTTATGATTGGAAATTCATTATATTTCTCACCTTTCTATTCGAAGGAGATCCTCCCGCGTAAAAGCTTGAAATTTCGAGTCCAATTATTCCTACGGCGGTGCCTTGTCTCTCTCTCTGTCATGTCGGCAAAGGTGGTAATCACACCGTCCCAGAGCATGATGACGCTCATGAGACAGGTGATCCCGGGTCTTGATGGCAAAGCGCTCGTGAATTATCTGGGTGTTCCGATGGAGCTTTTCCCCAGTCGCCCATCGCCTAATGATGGAGAGCGCACAGAGAACGGCAGCAAACCGTTTCAAATTTTGTATGTCTCCGAATATGGCGACTACAAGAATCTCACGGTTCTATTGAAAGCGGTGATGATCTTAAGCGAGCAAGGCGTCACTGACTTTTTATTGGTGTTAACCGCGGATCCCTGGCAGTATCCGGACGTTGAAGCCGTGACCCGAGAGGAGGATCAAGCGCTTGCCAGCCATCCGCTGATTTCGCCCTTCGTCAAGTTCACTGGATTGGTTCCTTATGAGGATGTCTCAAAGCTTTATGCCGACAGCGATTTGTTCGTTTTCCCGTCGTTAGCCGAATCGTTCGGGTATCCGGTGGTGGAGGCGATGGCCAGCGGCCTGCCTGTCGTCGCATCTGATGTTCCCATTTGCCGTGAAATCTGTGGCAAAGGAGCGGTGTATTTTAGTCCAACAGAGCCCGCGGATCTTGCTACAAAGATTGTCCTTCTGAAGAACAACTCGGATCTGAGAAAACAACTGGGACAAATCGGCAGGAAGAGGACAGAAGCGCAGTTTAACTGCGAGGATCACGTCCGGCGTCTTCTTGAGATCATGGGCTGTTTAGCGTTGCCGCGAGGCTCAGGCGATGAAAGAAAATAAGCGCTTGGGGCGAAACGTCAACAGAAGTGTTCAGATTGTCCATCACCAAGGAGTGGAGGTTCCTGATTTTCCGCGGATTGAGAAGGTCGTGCACAACCTCCGACATCTGTCGCCGGGGAAGCTGTTGGATGTCGGGTATTCTGAAGGAGGCTTTGCAGACTACCTGTCGAAGAGCGAATGGGAGTGCACAGGGCTGGACCTCAACGCCCATTCACGGCGACGCATCAAGACTATCGAATGCGATCTCAATGAAGGATTCCCTGTCGAATCTGAAGCATTTGACGTCGTGACAGCCGGGGAGGTAATCGAGCATATGCTGGATGAGGGG
>VBOF01000368.1:2092-3111 GCA_005877855.1 Nitrospirota bacterium
TACCATTTTCATACCCGCCGGACGCTTGTTCGCCTCATGGAAGAACACTGGTTTCGGGTTGAGAAGGTTCTGGCGAGCCACGTGCTTTATTCGAGGCGGAGGCATTCTACAGGAAAAATGTTTGAAGTCTTGGGTGACATCTTTCCGACATTTGGGGCGCACTTGATCGCTTTTGCGGCGAAGGTTTAACCGGCGAGGAAGGGCTGTGAAGCAGTTCTCTATTATCATCCTAACGTTTAAGGAGGAGGAGAACATCCGCCGGTGTCTCGACTCGATCAATGACTTCACGGACGATATCATCATTGTTGACTCCTTCAGCACGGATGCCACGCTGAAAATATGCGAGAAGTATGGCTGTCGGGTATTTCAGCATGCTTTCACCAACCAGGCACTCCAGTTTAACTGGGCACTCGACACCGTACCATGGGAGCGACCGTGGATTCTTCGCCTCGATGCAGATGAGGTCTTGCCGGACAAGCTCAAGCAGGAGCTGAGGGAGCTGACCGCGACCTGTGGGCCGGAGGTCATGGGGATCTATCTCAACCGGCGAATGTATTTCATGAACCGCTGGTTGAAGCACGGGGGAATGTATCCTCATTACATCCTCAGGGCTTTTCGGAAGGGCGCAGGACGCTACGAGGAGAAAACCGAGGAACACTTTGTGCTTACATCGGGACGGGCAATCTATGCCAAGAATGACTTCTTGGAAGACAACCGTCAGAATACTCTTAAATATTGGTTAAAGAAGCACGACGATCTTTCCGATGGCGAGATCAGGGATACCTTGCTCGAGACTCGGAATCCAGGGCTGGATCTCAAGGAGGACCTATTCGGTAACAAGGTCGAGCGAACGCGGTGGCTGAAGACGCGTGTCTATGCTAACTCACCTTTGTTTTTCAGGGCCTTCTTCTACTTCATACACCGCTATTTCTTCCGGCTCGGCTTTTTGGATGGCGTTCCGGGATTGATCTTTCATGTCCTCCAAGCCTTTTGGTATCGGTTTTATATTGACGCGCGTA